>JADLBI010000091.1 GCA_020847775.1 Opitutaceae bacterium | reverse complement strand
GATCTGACCGTGCACCCAACCATCAACGTCGATGATCTCGACCCCAAGTGCGAGCTGCCGGGTCTCGTTTTGAATCGACCGCGCAAGGTCGCCAAGGTGGACACCATCCTCAACAACTCCTTCGGCATGTTGGGTATAAATTCCACGTTGATTGTTAAACGCTTTGTTCCCTAAGATTGGCCTTTCATTTTCAGACTATGACCAAAGACGAATGCAAACAGGTGGTGCTCGACATCATCGCGGACATCGCGCCCGATGAAGATTTGAGCAACGTCAAGCCCGACGTGCGCCTGCGCGACCAACTGGAACTCGATTCGATGGATTTCCTCGATATCGTGATGGAATTGCGCAAGCAGCACGGCATTGAGGTCCCTGAAGCGGATTATCAACAACTCGCTTCTTTGGACAGTTGCGCCGAATATCTGACGCCGAAGTTCACCGCGCTGGGGAAGTAAGCCCGGTTTTTCTCACTGTCGAGGTAGCAGGGCGGGGTCTCAGAACCCCGCCTTATCGTTTTCATACACTGGCGAGAATCCGCATCCTCGCCCTGCAAAATCGCCTTCTTAATTCGTGTAGATTCGTGTCCATTCGTGGTTAAACAACTCTGAGATGAACACCGCTTCGCATTACGATGTCGCCATCATCGGAGCCGGGATGTCCGGCCTCGCTGCGGGTATTCGCTTGGCGCACTTCGGCAAAAAAGTGTGCATCTTTGAGCGACACAACGCCGTGGGAGGATTAAATGGCTTCTACAGCATCGATGGCCGCAAATACGACGTCGGCCTGCATGCGTTGACGAATTTTGTGCGCCCTGGTGTCAAGGGCACGCCGCTCACGAAACTGTTGCGGCAGTTGCGGATTGACCGCGACGAATTTGCGCTGTGCGAACAAAAACAAAGTCGCGTGGCCTTTGGTCCGCACGGCGAACCCAGCCTGCGGTTCACGAATGATTTCGCCGTGTTCGAGAGCGAGGTGGCGCGTGAATTTCCCTCGCAGAGCGGCGGCTTTTGCGCGCTCGTTCATGCCATCCGCACTTACGATGATGTCGCGCTCGACCTCAAGCCGGTATCCGCTCGGGCGATAGTCCGCCACCATGTTAAGGATGCGCTGCTTGAGGACATGCTTTTCTGCCCGGTCATGTATTATGGTAGCGCGCAAGAGCGCGACATGGAATTCGGCCAGTTTGTCATCATGTTCAAGGCGCTGTTCCTCGAGGGCTTTGCCCGGCCGCTGGACGGCGTGCGCGTGATCCTGCGGGTGCTGGTGGACAAATACCGCGCCGCCGGTGGCGAGCGACGTATGAAATGCGGCGTGCAAAAAATCATCGCACGCGAGGGCAGGGCGGCCGCGCTTGTCCTTGATTCCGGCGAAGAGGTCACGGCCACACATGTCATTTCCTCCATCGGCTCGCCCGAAACGGCCGCGTTGATTGATTCTCAATCGAAAATCGAAAATCAAAAATCAAAAATTCAACCCGGCGGCCACTCCTTCACTGAAACCATCACGGTGCTGAGAACCCAGCCAGCCGCGCTCGGGTGGGGCGACGACACGATCGTGTTTTTCAATGATTCACCGCGTTTCGAATACGCCTGTCCCTCGACGCAGGTTGATACGCGCAGCGGCGTGATTTGTTTTCCCAACAATTTCGCGTATTCCGACGGACAGAACCTTGACGAAGGGTTTTTCCGTGTGACCTGCCTCGCCAATCCTGCGCAATGGTTTGATCTGCCCGAGGAAACCTATCGCGCCGACAAACAGCGTTGGTTTGCGGAAATCCAACGCAGCGCGCGGCGGTTCTTGCCTGTGGTTACCGATGCGCAACTGGACGATAATATCGTCGCGACCGACATGTTCAGCCCACGCACCATCACGAAATTTACCGGACACTTAAACGGCGCGATTTACGGTGCGCCGGACAAAATTCGCGACGGCCGCACCGCGTTGGCGAATCTGTATCTTTGCGGCACCGACCAAGGATTTTTAGGCATCATTGGCACAATGCTCAGCGGCATCTCGATGGCGAATTATCACATCCTGCAAAAGTCCTAGGATGAAGGGCGGGGATTCCGATCCCCGCCAAAACAAAGCGTAACGTTTATCAAGGCGGGGATCGGAATCCCCGCCCTACAGTTTCGCGCAATGCGGGCACGACACGTCCGGCACGTAGCGCGGGTCCTGTTGTTCGGCGACGGTCAGCGGCATCTGACACGCAAAACACATGACCGAGCCCGTCTCGCGTAGCTGCGGATCGACGCCGACGCGTTTGTCGAAAACGAAGCACTCGCCTTCATAATGCGCACCACCGCATTCCTCGAAGTATTTCAAAATGCCACCTTCAAGTTGATGCACCTGTTTGAATCCGGCGTGCTGCATGAACGGTCCGGCCTTTTCGCAGCGAATGCCCCCCGTGCAAAACATGACGATGGGTTGTTCCTTCAACTCCGGAGGCAATTGCCCAACGGCTTTGGGAAAATCGCGGAAGCTGTCGATGTGCGGAATTCGCGCGCCCTTGAACGTGCCCATGCGCACCTCGTAATCGTTGCGCGTATCAAGCAAGGTCACGGGGTGGCCTTCATCCAGCCAGCGCTTCAATTCTTGCGGCGGCAGTTTTGGCGCGGGACGCGCGGTCGGATCGATGCCCTCAACGCCGAACGCGATGATCTCGCGCTTGATTTTGACCAGCATCCGGTTGAAGGGCTGGTCGTCGCTCAGGCTTTCCTTGGGCGTCAGATCGGCCAAGCCGGGCAGGGAACGCAGTTCCGTGATCAAGGCATCGGCCGCTGGGCGCCGGCCGGCCACGAACAGATTAATGCCTTCCCCGCTCAACAAAATCGTGCCCTTGAGGCCAAGCGTCTTGGTCAAATCCAGCAAGCGCGCGCGCAGTTCCGGCAAGCCGGACATCGGCGTGAATTTGTAGGCGGAGAGGTTGACGACGGCGGACATGGCAAAACGGACCGGCCACCAAACGACAGTGCGGCCGGTATTTCAAGCCCGCCCGGTGTCCAAAACCCTTGCCAGTCGGGGGCGGCGTTTGTTTCGTTCACCGTTTTACATGGCTTACGACTGGTTAAAAGGAGTTGCGAACGAGTATGACGTGATCGTCATCGGCAGCGGTTTGGGCGGCATGACCGGCGCCAATTGTCTGGCCAAGGCCGGCCACCGGGTCCTGTTGCTTGAGCACCATTACCAAGTCGGCGGGCTGGCCACGTGGTTCACGCGCAAGGGCGGGCACATTTTCGACATCTCGCTGCACGGCTTTCCGTCCGGCATGAAAAAAAGTTGCCGGAAATACTGGACCAAGGAGATCGCCGACTCGATCCACCAGTTGAAGGACATCCGCTTCATCAATCCGCAGATGGACGTGTGGACGACTTTCACCCGCGAGGACTACACGCGCGTGCTGGTCGAGCAATTTCACCTGCCGCGCGCGCAGGTGGAGATGTTCTACGACCACCTGCGCGCGATGAATTATTTCGACAACAATCCCGAGACGACGGGGCAGATGTTTGAGCGATTCTTCCCCGGCCGCCCCGATGTGCATCGTTTGTTGATGGAGCCGATCACCTACGCCAACGGATCCACGCCCGAGGATCCCGCGATTACTTACGGCATCGTGTTTTCCAACTTCATGGGCGCCGGCGTCTTCACCTTTCAAGGCGGCTCCGACCTGCTCATCAAAAAGATGATCACCGAGCTGAAAACCAACGGGGTCGAATGCCGCAAACACGTGCTCGTCGAGAAAATCCTGGTCGAGGAACGCGACGGCAAGAAAGTCGCCTGCGGTGTCGTCGCCGGCCATGGCCGCGTCATCCGCGCCAAGGCGATTCTCTCCAACGCCAACATCAAGAACACGATCTTTCGTCTGGCCGGTAAGGAGAACTTCGACGCCGATTACATCGCCGCGGCCGAGGCTGTGCGCATCAACAGCAGCAGTTGCCAGGTCTATCTGGGCATCCGCAAAGGCGAATCCATCCCGCACATCGGCGATCTGGTTTTCACCTCCGATGCGCCGAACTACAGCAGCGCGGAACTCGTCGATTTTCACACGACTAGTCGCACGTTCTCGGTCTATTATCCCGATACGCGGCCCGGTTCCGATCGCTACACCGTGGTGGCTTCACTCAATGGCCGCTATCCGGATTGGAAAAACATTTCCGATGACGATTACGCCAGGCACAAGCAGCGCCTGATCGATGAGGCGATTGCGTCGTTGGAGCGATTCATCCCCGGGGTGCGCGAAAAGATTGACTGGATGGAGGCCGCCACGCCGCGCACCATCGAGCGCTACACGACCCACTGGCACGGCACGTCATTCGGCACCAAATTCGAAGGCCTCAAGGTTTCGATGGATCTGCCCGAGAAACTCCCCAGGCTTTATCACGCCGGCAGCGTCGGCATCATCATGTCCGGCTGGCTCGGCACCATCAACTACGGCGTCATCACCGCCAACAAGATCGACAAGCGACTATTCGATATGAAAAATAGCCGCCAGAGCTCCGACATTTAATTTGTGTCCATTCGTGTTCCTCTGTGGTTAATCACGAAGCCATGTCCGAAGTCACCGACCTGATCCCGCACCGCCCGCCATTTCTCTTTGTTGACCGCATCGTCAGCGAAGGCGAGGGCGGCTTGATCGCTGAACGCACCTGGCGCGCGGACGAGGATTTTTATCGCGGGCACTATCCCAACGCACCGATCACCCCCGGGGTGCTCTTATGTGAATCCGTCTTCCAAACCGGTGCGCTCTTCATGGCCCGGCAGGCCCAGCGTGCCGGCGCGAAACCGCGCGAAGGCGTGCCGTTGCTCACCAAGATCAGCGACGTGCGCTTCCGCAACCCGGTGTTTCCCGGCGACACCGTCCAGATCGAGGTCAAAGAAACCGAGGCCAAAGCCGGATTTGTCATGATGGACGGAAACATTAAAAAGACCGACGGCACCCGCGTGCTCAACGTGAGTTTTGTCGTCGCGTGGAAGACGCCGGAAGCCAAGTAGTCATGGCCGATTTCCTCCAACTCACCGGCAAGACCTTCATTATTTTCGGCGTCGCCAACCGCAAGAGCGTCGCGTGGTTCATCGCCAAGGCCCTGGAGGAGCAGGGCGCCAAAGTGATTTACAGCGTTCGCTCGGAAGCGCGCAAAAAATCGCTCGAAACGCTGCTCACCGGGAAACCGGTTTTTATCTGCGACGTGGAGGAGGAAGGCGCGGCGGATCGACTCGCGGCCGATATTGCGGCGGCCGGTCATGCGCCACTGCACGGCATCGTGCACTCCATCGCGTTCGCCAACTACAGCGAGGGCTTCAAACCGTTTCACGAAACCAAGCGCGCGGATTTTCTGCAGGCCACCGCTATCTCGGCGTTTTCACTCGTGGAGATCGCCAACGCATTCAAGCCGCATCTCGCGCCTGACGCCTCAGTGGTCACCATCGGCATTTCCTCGTTGCTGGTGACGCCGGACAATTACGGCTACATGGGGCCGATCAAGGCCGCGCTCGATTCCGCGACGCGATTCCTCGCCAAGTCGTTCAGCGCGGACACGGCGGTGCGCTTTAACGTCGTCGGCGCGGGTCCGCTGAAGACCAGCGCGTCAGCGGGAATACCCGGTTATCTCGAAAGCTACCTCTACACCGAGAAGCTCACATTCCGTCGCAAAAATCTTTCGACCGAGGAGGTCGCCAACACCGCGTTGTTTCTGCTCAGCCCGCGCAGCAGCGGCATCAATGGCGGCACCATCGTCGTCGATGCGGGACTCGGCTCCAATTTCTACGACAAGGAGATTGTGCGACTGGCTATGCGACCGGAGCACAAGGCTTGATGAAATTTGCGCACACCTGCATCGAGTCGCTGGCCACGGCGCTGCCGGGCGAAGTGTTGAGCTCGGCCGAAATCGAACGTCGCCTGCATCCGCTGTATGAACGTCTGAAATTGCCCGAGGGGCGTCTAGAGCTAATGACCGGCATCAAGGAGCGCCGCGTCTGGCCGACGGGCACGCGGCCATCCGATGCCAGCGCCGCGGCAGGCCGGGCCGCGCTGGCGAAATCGGTGATCAACGCGGAGCAAATCGAACTCTACATTCACGGTGCGGTATGCCGCGACATGCTGGAACCGGCGACGGCATCGTTTGCGCACCGCAAGATCGGACTGCCGCCGCGCTGCCAAATCTTTGATGTGTCGAACGCGTGTCTCGGTTTTTTGAATTCGCTCACGATCGCGGCCGGCCTGATCGAGGCGGGACAAATCCGCGCGGCGTTGATCACCTGCGGCGAAGACAGCCGACCACTGCTCGAGCAAACATTGCGCACGCTTAACGAGCAACCGCTCACGCGCAACGGCATCAAACCATATTTCGCCAATCTCACCATCGGCTCCGGCGCGGTCGGAGCGATCGTCTGCCGCGAGGATTTCGCGCGCGGTGAAAAACACCGCCTGCTCGGCGGCATCGCCCGCGCGGCGACGAATCACAGCGAGCTCTGCCAGGGTGACACGCACGGCGCCGATTCACTGGCGATGCAGACGGATTCCGAGGCGCTGCTCATCGCCGGGGTCGGCCTGGCGAAAGAGACTTGGGGCGAATTTAGCGCCCTCACGGGTTGGAATGAATCGACGCCCGATCGCTTCATCTGTCATCAGGTCGGCAGCATTCACCGGCGCAAACTCTACGAAACGCTCGGTCTCGATCTCGCGAAGGATTTCTCGACCTTCGAAACCCTTGGCAACACCGGTTCAGTCGCCCTGCCCGCGACCTTGAGTGCGGCAGTGGAGTCCGGCGCGGTGCGACACGGAAACAAAGTCGCGCTGCTCGGCATCGGCAGCGGACTCAACTGCCTGATGCTTGCGCTCGAATGGTAAACCTGTTGCCAGCCGACTTGCGTGCGATCTATCCGTTCACGCCGCATTCGTGCGTGACCGCGAACGGAGCGCGCATGAGTTACGTGGACGAAGGGCAGGGCGACGAAGCCGTGCTCATGCTGCACGGCAATCCGACGTGGTCGTTATATTACACGGGGCTGATCAAGACGGTTTCGCCGGGTCTGCGCTGCATCGCGCCCGACCACATCGGCATGGGGCTTTCCGAAAAACCGCAAAACTACGCTTACCGGCTCGCCACACGAATCGCCGACATCGAAGCGCTGGTGCAAACATTGAAGCTCAAGCGCGTGCATCTGGTGGTGCATGATTGGGGCGGGGCGATCGGCTTTGGGTTCGCGGCGCGGCATCCTGAACTGATCGGCCGTATCGCCGTGCTCAACACCGCGGCGTTTCCGTCGCCGCGCATCCCGGCGCGTATCGCGCTGTG
>JADLBI010000090.1 GCA_020847775.1 Opitutaceae bacterium | reverse complement strand
TGCGGGCGCGCGGCGGCTGGCCCGACAATGCCAAAGGGCTGAATCACTATGCCGACTATCTGCGAGACCTAGCCACCAAGGAGGAAATCTGGCACCAGGAGGGACTGACCGAACTGGGGGCAGGCTGGGCCATCGGCACCACGGCGTGGCGGCAGGCGGTGGCCAAGGATAACGCGCACCAATCTCTCGCGGATGGCTTGTCGCCAGCGGCGCGCGCTGATCTGCGCCAAGCCCGGAGGCAACAGTGTCTGGAGCAGCACTTGCGTGCCCTCAACAAGACGCCCGCCGATCTGCAAACCCGCCCGTTCAATCAACCCTGGAAGCTCAAACTGGCCCAGCAGGTTCGGGAAGAATGCGGGGCCTCGATCACATGGCTGGCTGAAACGATCCAACTTGGCAAACCGGGGAGCCTGCGCGGGTATTTGCACCGGTTGAAAATCAACAATAACTAACAAACAACAGCTTGACCCCTTAAATCTAAGCCATGATTTTCGAGCACACCGCCCTCAACGTTCCCGATCCTATCGCCTTCGCCACATGGTATGGGCAGCACCTCGGTTTACGTGTCGTCCGTCATCTACCCCAGGCCCACCAGACTCACTTCCTCGCCGACAGCCGGGGTGCTTCGATCGAGATCTACTGCAACCCCGCCGCACCCTTGCCCGACTACGCGACCATGCACCACCTCGTGCTGCACCTCGCCTTCGCCAGCGCGGATGCGGCCGCCGACACCACGCGGTTAATCGCCGTCGGCGCAACTCACGTCGAGGAAATCCGCCCGCCCGACGGCTCCCTACTCGTCATGTTACGCGATCCGTGGGGTGTCGCGCTTCAGCTCTGCCAACGCGCCACGCCGCTGACAGCCTGATCAGGCTCGAAACTTACCTTAAAGCCTTTCACGGGCTCCGCGGGTCGGAGGCGTCGAGCGACACGCCGGTGTAGGGGTGCATGTCCACGGGGTTATTATACCAGCCTTTGACCGCTGGAAGGACGAGGTTGTTGCGATTGTAGAAATAAAGCGGGGCGATGGGGCACCCGTCGGCGAGGATCTGTTCGCAACGCGCGTAGAGGGCGTAGCGTTCGGCCTCGTCAGCCGTGGCAGTGGCGGCGGTGATGAGCCGGTCGTATTCGGCGCTGCCCCAGCCGGTCTGGTTGTTGCCATTGCCGGTGGTCATGATGTCGAGAAACGTGCTGGGGTCCACGTAGTCGCCCACCCAGGCCATGCGCGCGATGTCGAAATTGCCGGCGCGCATCGTGTCGGCCCAGACCTTGCCCTCTTGGTTGACGAGCGTGATGTTGATGCCGAGTTCGCGCCGCCACATTTGCTGAATGGCTTCGGCGATCTTCCGGTGGCTCTCGTTGGTGTTGTAGAGATACTCGAGCGCGGGAAAGCCCCGGCCGCCGGGGTAACCGGCCTCGGCCAATAAGCGGCGCGCGAGCTCCGGATCGTAGGTCACCTTGGCCGCGGGATCGAATCCCGCGATGCCCGGCGGCGTGAGACGCATGGCGGGGGGCTGGCCGCCGAGCGTGACGCGTTCGACCATCTCGACGCGGTTGATGCTGTGGGCGAGGGCCTGGCGCACGCGCACGTCGTCGAGCGGTTTGTGCCGGGTGTTGAAGCGAAAAAAATAGGTCGCGAGCATCGGTGCCTGGCGCAGAAAAACCGCGAGTCGCGGGTCGTCGCGATAGACGGCGATCTTGTCGATCGGCATCTGCGCGGTGACGTGGAGCTGGCCGGTGCGAAACATCGCCTCCTCCGTGCTGTTGGCCTCGATGGGGTAGAAATTGATGCCGTTGAGGCGAACCTCATCGCGGTTCCAATATGTGGGCGACTTGGTGACACGGACGATCTGATTGGGCTTCCACTCCGCGAGAACAAAGGGGCCGTTGCCCACATAGTTGCCGGGGCGCGTCCAATGCGTGCCGCGCTGGTCGATGCGGCCGAATTTCTCGACCGTGGCTTGGTGGACCGGAAACCAAATCGTGTGGCAGAGCAGCTTTGGCAGATACGGCACCGGATGGCTCAAGCGCAAGACGAGCGTGTGGTCGTCGGCCGCCTCGACGCCGACCTGCGAAAAATCGGTGACCGCGCCCTCGTTGAACTCACGGCCGTTTTTCAACGCGAACAACATGGTGGCGTATTCCGCCCCGAGACCTGCGCTCAGGTTGCGCCGGTAGGCATACACGAAATCTTTCGCGGTGAGCGGCTCGCCGTTGGACCACCGCGCGGTGGAGCGCAGGTGAAACGTCCACGTGAGCTGGTCGGCCGACGCCTCCCAACGCTCCGCGACGGCCGGCACCGGCAGCGAGGTGCGCGGGTCGTATTGGCAAAGCCCTTCCATCAGCGCGATGACGATGTTGGCGGTCTGCTGGCTGTCGGGATAAGCGGGATCGAGATCATTGGGCTCGGACAAATTGCCGAGCAGGAGGATCTGCGCGCGGTTGGCAGCGGTGACCGGCGTCTCGCGCTTTTGGCAGGCGGCGAGGGCGAGCACCAGCCCGGCGAAGATCAACCGGGCAACGGCCCGCGAAAAAGTTTTCATGCCCGCAGCAAAACAAAAAGCCCCGACAGCACAACCGCGCACCGACGCCCGCGGCAGGACCCCGGGCACGCCGAAGCATGCTTCGATCTATCGGACGCATTGCGAAACCATAGTCTCAGCAGCGCGAAAACCCGAACTTCTCCGCCAGCTTTCGGAGCGAAGTCATGTTGCGCATCGTCATCGTCGGGAGTTTGAGAGCGCGCACCGCCGGTGAATGCCAAATCTCCGCGTCGGCCACACCGCCTACGCGCCGCCAGTAGAGTTCGCGGCCGATCAGGCAAAACCGGTCGGCCGGTGTGGCGCAGGCGACCAGGCCCCCAGCTAGTGCCTCAGACAACGGCTGCTTGAGAAACGACACGTAAACACCGCCGTTCTCCGGCACGCCGTCGGCGAATGGTTTCGTGGCCAGCACGGCCGCGACCTCTTCGTCCCGTCGCACAAACGTGTCCACACTGTAGCCCAGCGCCATCGCCAAGTGTGCCTCAATCCGCGCCTCCAATCTAGCCGGATCACGCGCGCCGGTGGTGAACACCACATTGCCGCTCGCGATGAAAGTCGCCACCTCGGCGAAATCCAACGCCTCGAAATGGCGCTTCAGCTCGGCCATCGGCAACCGCCGCTTGCCGAGATTGATGCCACGAAGAAAGGCCACGCAGCGGATCATTGCGGCATGCAACCCCATTCACCGCCGCGCTTCAAGCCGCAGGCTTGCCGCGCCGAAACTCAACGGGCGGAGGCGGGCACGATCACCTTGCGCGCTGGAAAATCGAGGTCGAACGCCTCGTCGGCCGACGGTGCGTGGTAGGTGCCGATGATCGCGTAACGGTCTTGGCCGGCGGTGTTCGGTGTCGAGCCGTGCACCAGCCGGTCCGAAAACACGATCGCCGTGCCGCGCTTGATCGCGCAGGTGACGACATCGCCCTCGCGCCAATCCTTCTCCGCCAGCTCGTATTGGAAGTCGCCGCTGGGCAGGCCCATCTTCACCATCCGCCAATCCTGTTTATGGCTGCCCGGCACGACGGTGAGCGTGCCATTCTCCGCTTGCGCGTCGTCGAGTGGAATCCACACCGAGAGCTTCGGCCGGGTGTTGCGCCAGTAGTAACAATCAATGTGCCACGGGGTCGGGAATTTTTTGTCGGGCGATTTGTAAACAATCTTGTCGCTCAAGAACATCACCCCGTGCGGCATGACCTGCTTGAGCACGTCCACGACACGTCGGTCTTCCGCCAGGGCGCGAAACGGCGCGCTGACCGCCGCCACGTGCAGGTGCACGGAGGAGCCGGGTGCCGCGTGCTCGTCAAGCACCCGCCGGGCCTCAGCCTTCAATTGCTCGCACTCCGCCGCGCCCAACAAATCGGGCACTACGACAAAACCGTCACGCTCATACGCGGCCGCGAGGGAAACCTTTCGGGGGGATTTCATGGTTGGCCGCACGTTAAGCCGCGCCGCGCGCTTGTCCACCGCCGAAAGACCGCGTTGACGCCCAAGTCCCCGCCGCTTGTGCTGTGGGCCACCCCGCGCCCCCCGGCGCGCCACCACCCCGACACCCATGACGCTCAACGCGCTCGATTGGTCCATCGTCATCGTATATCTGGTCGGCTGCATGGCCGCGGGCTTGTGGATGCGGCGGTTTGTGAACGGCGTCGAAGACTTCGTGATCGCCGGCCGCGGCATGGATGTGAACCTCGGCGTCGCCTCACTCGCCGCCACGGAACTCGGACTCGTGACCATCATGTATACCGCGCAGCTCGGTTACGAAAAAGGTTTCGCGGGGGCCTCGGTGGGCGTGTTGATGGCGCTGGCCACCTGGCTCGTCGGCCGCACGGGCTTCGTCATCGAGCCCCTGCGCAACGCGCGCGTGATGACGATTCCGGAATTGTTTGAAAACCGCTTCGGCCCGCGCGTGCGTTGGTTGGCGGGGCTTTTTGTGGTGCTCGGCGGGCTGCTCAACATGGGCATCTTTCTGCGGCTCGGCGGCGAATTTTTGGTGTGGGCCACCGGCATGCCGCCGTCGTGGCTCGAATGGGTCATGACGATCCTGCTCGGACTCGTGCTGCTCTACACCGCCCTCGGCGGCATGTTGTCGGTGCTCGTGACGGATTACCTGCAATTTCTCGTCATGGGCGTGGGCATCGTCATCACCTCGGTGCTCGTGCTGATCAATGTCGGCGGCTACGATCTCATCACCACCTTGCAAGCGGCTTGGGCCGGAGCCGGAGACCTGAAGCTGCCCGCGCACCCGTTCAACCCGTTTCACCACTCGAGCCTCGGTTGGAGTTATCTGCTCTGGATGCTGCTCCTGCAAATCGCCGTGGCCACCACTTGGCAAACCGCCATCAGCCGCGTGCTCGCCGCCAAGGACGCCGCCACCGCCCGCCGCGTTTACACCCGCACCGCGTTTTATTACGTGGGCCGCTTTTTGCTGCCCGGTCTCTGGGGCGTGGCGGCGTGGGTGTATTTCGCGCAACACGGCGGCCTGCCGGAAGGCGCCACTTCGTTGACCGCCATGCCGCAATACCTGGGCGTCATTCTCCCGGCGGGCATCATCGGGCTCGTGGTCGCGGCCATGCTCGCGGCCGAAATGTCCACCGACAGCGGCTACCTGCTCACCTGGGCCACGGTGATCTACAACGACCTCGTGACCCCCTGCCTGCGTAAGCCGCTTTCTCCGCGCGGCCGCTTGTTGCTCACCCGCCTGCTCGTGCTCGGCATCGGCATCTTCCTGCTGTTTTACGGCCTCTGGTATGAACTGCCCGGCAACGCCTGGGACTACCTTGCCGTGACCGGCAACATCTACCTCGCCAGTTTGTTCACGCTCCTCGTCGGCGGCTTGTATTGGCGCCGCGCCAGCAAGGTCGGCGCTTACGCCGCGCTCATCCTCGGCGCGGTCGGGCCGGTGACATTTCTATTGCTCGGCAAACAATATCCCATCGCGCCGGAAGTCGCCGGCACCGCCGCCTTTGGCCTCGCCGCGCTCGGCCTGATCGCCGGCTCGCTCCTCAAACCTGACCGCGCCCCACAGCCCACAACATGAACACCTTCTTCATCCTTTTCTGGGTCGTCCTCATCCTCGCCTCCATCGCGTGGTATGCGTTTCTCGTGTTCTACGTGGGCCTCAAGGCCGGGCGCGAAATCAAGACCCTGATCCGCCCGACGCACGACGACCAAAAAGATTAACCGCCCGCGAGCAACAACCCCAACGCCAGCGCCGCCGGCAGCGCCTGCACCCACAAGATTTTCCGGCTCACCGTCGCCGCGCCGAAAACCCCGGCCGCCACCACGCAGCTCAAAAAGAAAACCTGCACCGCACCGTCGTCCGCGCACAGTCCCCAGACCAGCCCCGCCGCCAGAAATCCGTTATACAGCCCCTGATTCATCGCGAGCACTTGGGTGGCCTCGGCCTTCTCCACCGTGAGCCCGAACACGCGCCGACCATACGGCTTCGTCCACAGCGCCATTTCCAAAATCATAAACCACAGGTGCAGCCCCGCGACCAAAGCGATCAACCCGGCGGTCAACGAATTCATGCGCCCACGCCAACACGTCGCGCCTGCCACGGCAATCCGGGAGTGCACCGACGGTTGCCACCCCGCGCATCTTTGTTTTTGTCACGCCCAACGTGGCCCGCTCCTCCTCCAGTTTCCCCCCCGCCAACCTCACCGGCGTCCTCGAGCGCATCATCTTCTTCAACGAGGATAACCACTACACCATCGCGGAATTCCGCCCCGACAACGCCGCTGATGACCCCACCACCAAGGTCACCATCACCGGCCCGCTCCCCGGCGTCGAGTGCGGCGAGACGCTCCACCTCACCGGCGAGTGGACCAAGCACGCGCAGCACGGCGCGCAGTTCAAAATCGCCTCCTTCAAGAGCGAACTGCCCTCATCGGTTTACGGCATCCGCAAATACCTCGGCAGCGGCCTCGTGCCCGGCATCGGCAAAGTTTACGCCAACAAAATCGTGGACGCGTTCGGCACCGACACGTTTCGCGTCCTCAGCGAGGAATCCGGCCGGCTCCGCAAGGTGCCCGGTATCGGCAAAAAGCGCGCCGCGTCGATCAAGCAGGCCTGGGACGAAAAACGCGCCGAGCGCGAGCTCTACATTTTTCTCCAGACCTACGGCGTCACCCCCTCGCAATGCGTGAAACTCGCCAACCGCTACGGCGGCGAGGCGAAGCAGATTCTCATGGCCGAGCCGTATCGCGTCGCCCGCGAGATCGACGGCATCGGCTTCAAGACCGCCGACCGCATCGCCATCAATCTCGGCTTCGCCAACGACGCCGCGCCCCGCCTCGACGCCGGCCTCATCTACGCGCTCGAAACCCTCCAGGAGGAAGGCCACACCGCCTACCCACGCGGCGAACTGGCCATGCACGCCGCCACCTTGCTCGAAACCTCCACCGAGCGCATCGAGGCGCGCATCGACTCCCTCATCTCCGCCAAGGCCCTTATCCAGCATCCGCCTGCGGGCACTCCGCTATCCGCACTCCGCGATCCACAAGCCTTTATCCAGCTCCCGCACAACGACCACTTCGAACAAAAAATCGCCGCCGCCGTCACCCGCCTCGCCCGCGTCGTCAGCGGCCTGCCCTCGATCAAGATCGACGCCGCCGTGGACTGGGCCGCCGAACACGCCGGCTTCACCTTTCACCCGCTCCAAGCCGACGCCGTGCGCAGCGCCCTGCGGGGCAAAGTCTCGATCCTCACCGGCGGACCCGGCACTGGGAAAACCACGATTTTGCGCGCGCTCGTGGCCATCTTGAAAGCCAAACGCGTGCGGGTGCACCTCGCCGCCCCCACCGGCCGCGCCGCGCAACGACTCGCGGAGACCACCGGCGGTTTCGCCTCCACCATCCACCGCCTGCTCAAGTTCGACCCCGCCAAGGGCGGCTTCGTCGCCAACGAGGCATCGCCCCTCGCCACGGATTTTCTCATCATCGACGAAGCCTCGATGCTCGACACGCGCCTCGCCGCCGCGCTCCTCTCCGCCATCCCCGCGCGCGCCCACGTGCTCCTCGTCGGCGACACCGACCAATTGCCCAGCGTCGGCGCGGGCAACGTCCTCAAAGACCTTATCGCGGTCGCAACGACCGCGAACCTCCAATCTCCCACCTCCAATCTTCAAATAGAAAAGATTGGGGACCCACGCACAACGCCGCCCGCCGCCAGCACTCCGCACTCCGCATTCCGCATTCCGCACTTCATCCCCGTCACCCGGCTCCAATTCGTCTACCGTCAGGGCAAGGAAAGCGCCATCGCCACCGTCGCCCACACCATCAACAGCGGCGACAGCTCACCCCCGCCCGCCTGCGGCGAGGTCGCCAAGGCCCAGGCGTGGAGCGACCTCAACTTCATCGCCGCCTCCTCGCCCGAGGACTGCCTCGCGAAAATCACGGAGCTCTGCACGAAGTTTATCCCGCAACACTTCAAGTGGTTTCACCCCGTCAACGACGTGCAAGTCCTCGCGCCGATGCACAAGGGCACCGCCGGCGTCGGCAACCTCAACGCCCACCTGCAGGCGCAGCTCAACGGCAGCCGCCAAGGCATCAAGACCCTTAACGGCGAGTTCCGCCCGGGCGACAAGCTCATCCAGCTGCGCAACAATTACGACAAGGACCTCTTCAACGGCGACATCGGCTCCGTCCTCGCGGTGGACGGCGTGAAGGGCACGGTCACGGCCGACTTCGACGGCGCGCGCCACACCTTCGAGCGCGGCGAGTTCGGCGACCTCGCGCTCGCCTACGCCATCAGCATCCACAAATCCCAGGGCAGCGAATACCCCGTCGTCATCGTCCCACTGCTCAAGGCCCACTTCGTCATGCTGCAGCGCAACCTCATCTACACCGCCATCACCCGCGGCCGGAAAAAGGTCTTCGTCGTCGGCGAGCCCGCCGCCTGGGGCATGGCCGTGCGCAACGCCGAGTCCAAATTACGTTGCACCCACCTGC
Source organism: Opitutaceae bacterium (assembly GCA_020847775.1). GTDB lineage: Bacteria > Verrucomicrobiota > Verrucomicrobiia > Opitutales > Opitutaceae > Cephaloticoccus. The sequence goes on along the minus strand of JADLBI010000090.1, from coordinate 304 downwards.
GCGAAAAACTTCCCACCCCATGACCAGCCGCCCGTATCCGGCCGCGCCCCCGGCTGTTTGTTCGTAATACGAACATCCCGGATTTCGTTAAAGAAACCGCGCCGGCGGGAGACACTCAATCGCGCCACCCATCCCGCCCGGGCACCGCTCACCCGCCCGGGCGGCGGCTCATCGGTAATCGCTTGGCGTGGCTTGGCCGATGCGTATCGTGGCGGGCCAAACATTCCCCATGAAACTGAAATTGTTCCCCACCCTGCTGCTGGCCGCGCTGCCTTGCGTCGCGGTCGCCACGCCCGAGCCCGTC
>JADLBI010000089.1 GCA_020847775.1 Opitutaceae bacterium | reverse complement strand
GCCCTACATGGGATGGCCGCGTTCATTTGCTGCCGGCAATCCTCGCGGTTTGGCCGAGACCTTCGGGGCCCATGCCGTTGTAGCCGCCATCCACCGGCAGATCGGTGCCGGTGATAAACGACGCGTCGTCGCTCAACAGGAATAGCGCCGGGCCGGTCATCTCGATCGGATGCCCCATCCGCGCCAGCATGTGGTATTGGCCCCAGATCGGGTCGAACTTTTCGCGATCACCACCGGCGGCCTTGTCCACTTCGCGCGTCCAAATCCAGCCGGGGCTGATGCTGTTGACCCGGATTTTTTGCGGCGCGAGATCAAGCGCCGCGCAACGCGTGAGCTGCGTGACCGCGCCTTTCCCCATGTTGTAAGTCCAGCGGTTCGCCTGCGCCACCCAAGCCGAGATGCTCGACACGTTGACCACCGCGCCACCGCCTTGCTTGGCCATCTCCGGCGCGGCCAGCTGGATCATCAGCGCGAAGCCCAGCGGGCCGACATCGAGCGAGTAATGAAAATCCGCGCGCGTCGCATCGAGGCCTTTGGCGATGAACGAAAACGCGTTGTTCACGAGGCAGTCGAGCCGGCCGTATTTCGCGACCGTGTCGGCGACGAGTTGTCGGCAGAACTCCTCCTTGCTCATGTCGCCCGCGATGATGAGCGGCGAGAATCCAGCGGCGGCAAAGGCCTTGCGGCCTTCCTCCGCGTCGGACGGCAAACCGCTGACGGCGACCTGCGCGCCTTCGCGCAACAGTTCGAGCGCGATGGCGTGGCCGATGCCGTTGGTGCCGCCGGTCACGATGGCGACTTTGCCTTTGAAACGATTCGCGATGGGTATGCGGGTCGGTGCGGTGCTCATGGGGTCAGGGGATTATCTTAAAACCGGTAGGGGCGGTTGTCCTCAACCGCCCTGAACGAAAACGAAAGGACGGTTGAGGACAACCGTCCCTACCTTGAATTTTGCGTGCGTGCCAATGGTGGTGGACGGACACGCCCCGATGCCCGCCAAAACGCGCAGAGGGACCTGCGCGTCCACCTCAAACAAATGGTGTATTAGCTCGCGTCTCACGGGCACACCACCGCTTTGATGTCGTTGCCCTTCGCCGCGAGCATGCGGCGAAACGCGGTGACGCCGTCGCTCAACGGAAACCGCTGCACCCACGAAAGCGCGTCGACTTTCCCCGCAGCCATCAAATCGAGCGCGTGTTTGAGTTCGTCAATCGTCGCCGCGTAGGTGCCGAGCACTTGTTTTTCCGGCAGCGTGATGCCGTAGGAATCAAAGGTCATGTTGTTCTCGTGCAGCCCGATCCACACGGTCGCGCCGCCCGGACGAATCGCGTCGAGCGAGGTGCGCTTGGTCAGACCGGAGCCCACGGCATCGACGCTCAAATCCACGCCTTCGCCGCCGGTTTCCTCCAGCATGATCTTCGCCACGTCTTCTTCGCGCGGATTGATCACACGCGCCGCGCCGAGTTTTTTGGCGACAGCCAAACGCTCGGGGCTGAGATCGGCCACGTAAACTTTCGCGCCACGCAGCACCTGCAACGCCTGCTGGCAGAACAGCCCGATCGGGCCTGCGCCGATCACGAGCGCGGTTTTCACCGGCAGATGCTTGCTCACATGCACAACGTGAATGCCGTTGGCCATCGGCTCGGCCAGCGCGGCGGCTTCCGCTGGCAGGTTTTCCGGCCACGGTATCAAACAGCGCGCCGGCACATTGACGTATTCCGCAAACGCGCCGGGGCGATGCATGCCGAAAATCTGCCGCGACGCGCACAGATGCGTGTCACCGCGCTCGCAACGCACACACTTGCCGCAGGGCACCAGCGAATTGCTGACCACACGCGCGCCTAGCTTCCAGTCGCGCACCTCGGCCCCGACCTCCGCGATCTCGCCGCAAAATTCATGCCCCATCACGAGCGGCGGCGGGCGGCGCGGACTGTGGTTCTTGAACGACTCCAATTCGCTGCCGCAGATGCCGCAGGCCGCGACCTTGAGTTTCACCTCGTCCGGTTTCGGCGCGACATCCTCGACATCGCGTATCTCCAACTGGTCAAAGGCGGGATAAAGTAGGGCGCGCATGAGAAAGCCATTGGCGTGCCTCCCGCCCGGGCGAAATGCAAGGGCGAATCACCATGAACATTCGCGGTCGGGCACACCCCGGGTCAAGTGCCGCGCCGGCGCGCCTATCGGTCGAGCCGTCGCAATCGCGAAGCGTCCACCCACTCGTTGTGCTCTTCGCCAAACGCATCGAACTTGATCAAGTAAAGGCCGGGCTTTGCGCGGATGATTCTGCCGGCATGCCATTGATCGAGACGCGGCGTGCGCAGCACGTCGAGATGATCGCCGACTTGCCATTCGGAGGACTCGTCTGGCACTGGCGCGGGGGTTGACGCAGGGGCCGCGGCCGGTTGGCCTCGGGTGGGCACGACTACTTGGAGAACACATTTCTCGACGCCGCTGGTGGTGAGCAAGGTCACTTCACCGGACTTGGGCGCAAAACGAATCGGCGCACTCCGGCCCAGTGCGGTGTATTGCGCGGACGAAACACCTTCGCGCGAAGCGAGCGTCAGCCGGGTCTGCCTACCGCCGTCGGCCAACGTGGCTTCCGCCTCGTAGGAAGCGAGTGGCACGTTGACGATGAAGCGATCTGCCCGCCGCCATGAACGACCGCGGGAATAAGTGAGCGGCACGGCGGGAGTCCCGTCGAAGCGCGTGCCGCGGGGGGTGAGCATGAGGGTAAGCGTCGCGTTTTCCGGCAGCGCATTCGCCGAAGTCCGGTCGCTATTGATCAACTCGATTTCAATCGTGCCGCCGAACCAAGCACTCTCATCCGCGTCGGATTTGCGCGCGGATACCTTACCCTCCATCAACAAGACCAACCGTGCGGCCCAGCCCTCGGTCGAATCAAAATCGTCGTTATCCTCACCTTCCAAATACAAGGGCAGCGCATACGAACGGCCTTCATGCATGACAGGCCAGACCGCCTCCCGCAGACTGAAGTTGCCCGAGGGCAACCGCAGCGAAAACGCGCCGTTCGCCGTGCTGCGCGCGTTCAAACTCGAGCGCTGGCCGGCGTCGGTCGTGCCGAAGACGCGTAGTTTAACTCCGGCGAGCGGAGAACCGTCAGACTTGACCGTCCGGCCGGTGATATAATTGGGACGAGGCGCTTCCTGCGCGCACAAAGCGCCAGTCAAGAAGGCGAGGCCCATGGAGATGAATCGAACGGAAGAAAGCATGGTGGCGACGAGGGGAAATCTGAACGACGGATGCCTGACAACCCAAAAACCGTGCGCGACTGCGTCTTCGCGGCCGCAACTGCCCGCTGAACTTTCATATGTGTTATGCCTTGTGTATTGTCGCAAGGATCACATCGCCATAGAGGCTTCTTCCCATGAGTAACCCTGCCAACACCACCCTCGCCTTGCGCGGTATTTCATACCCGACGAAGTTCGATCCGGCCGAACAAACCGCCGCGCGCGAACTCGCGCGCCTGACCGGCGCGACCGCCGCCGCCGCTGCGCGTCCGGGCCAGGGCCTCAACGTCGCCCTCGCCGCGCGCCGCTGGGCTCCCGCCGCCGCCAAGGCCGCGAAGGCTCACGCGAGCTGGATCTGGCTGCGCCTCGATGAGCATGGCGTCGGCGAAATCATCGCCACCGAAGGCTCCGGCCTCTTCGCCGGCGCGCGCCTGCTCGCGCACGACCTGACCGGCGCGACCCGCGAAAAACTCGCCGCCGGCGTGTTGCTCCCGCGCAGTTTTAAGATGAACCGCCCGATCTGGGACGGCTCGTTTGCGCAGTATTGGAAATCGAACCGCGGCTTCTGCCCCGAGCACTACGCGGCGACTTTGGCCGAGGCCGGTTTCACGCACCTCGAGGTCAACAGCCTGCAATCCCATTTCCCTTACGAGGACTCCGTGCCGGGCGAATATTACTCGCAATTCTACACCTACTGCCCCGGCTTCAACCACTTCATCGACACGCCGCTCACGCGCGGCATCTGGCCCGCGCAATACATCGACGCCAACCGCGAGCGCCTGCAAAATCTCGCCGCCTTCGGCCGCAAATACGGCCTCAAGCCCAGCGTGTGTTTGTATGAACCGCGTTCGATGCCGGAGCGTTTCTTCCAACGCTATCCCGTGCTTCGCGGTGCGCGCATTGACCATCCGTTCCGCTCGCGCCTGCCGCGCTACACGATGGCGCAGGATCACCCGATCGTGCAAAAGCACTACCGCCTCGCCACGCAGGCGTTGATGCGGGCCGTGCCCGACCTCGACGCGATGTCGATCTGGACCAACGACAGCGGCGGCGGCTTCGAACACACCGCCTCGCTCTATATCGGTCGCAACGGCGGCCCGTTCATGATTCGCGAATGGCGCAGCAACGAGAAAATCGCCGAGGCCGCCGGCAAGAGCATCGGCCAATTTTTACGCAACCTGCGTGAATCCGCGGCGGAGGTTAACCCCGATTTCAAGCTCAGCCTCCGCATCGAGCCCTTCAAGGCCGAGCACGACCACCTCAAGGCCGAGCTCGGCCGCGGCGTGCATTGGGAAGGCCCGTCCATGCTCGCGCGCGGTTACTCACTCCCCTACAGCCATCCGCACTACGCCGACCAGCTCGGCGTGGCCGGCGGCATGTTTCACTGCCAGTTGGACGAACGCGAAAAGCCCGAGCTCGCCAAGGAGCGCGCCCACGGTGTCAACCCGATCCTCACCTACTCGCCCGGCCCGGTCTGGAACATGGAGCCGCTCATCGGCATCCCCTGGCCGCGCATGATCCACGCGCGCCTCACGCAGTTGAAAAGCATCGGCGCCGATCTCGTCAGCGCGATGGGCGGCCTCGCCAACACCGCCGCCGCACCCTACTGGCCCAACCCCGCCGCCATTCGCGCCGCGCAATTCACGCCCGACCGCAGCATCGACGACGTGCTCGCGGATGAAGCCGTGCGCTTCGCTGGGGCCAAGCACGGCCCCGCGCTCGCGAAGGCCTGGGTGCTCTTCGAGGAAGCCGTGACCTATCAACCAATCGTGCCGCTGTTCTGCGGTTTCGGTTTCTGCTGGCAGCGCACCTTTGACCGCCCGCTCGTGCCCGACATCGAGGCGATCCCGGAAAGCGAACGCTTCTACTACGAGCGCCACGGCTGTTTCCAACACAATAACCCCGGCCGCGTCGACCTCGGCAAGGACGTGCTCTTCAATCTCATCCCCCGCGAAGCCGCCGACAAGATGGTGCCGCGCTTCGACCGGAACCTGCTGCCGCGCATCGCAAAGGCGGAGAAGTTTGTCGCCAGCGTCCTCGCCAAATGTAGCGGAGAGCACCAGCAAGCCGACGACGCGCAGGCCGCCGCCGTGTTCGCCGACCTGCGCGACCGCCTGCGCGGTTACCGTCACTGGGCCACGACGCTCCGCAGCGTCGCCGCGTGGTGTTCCGGAGTTTACGGTTATATCGACAGCAAAACCGCCGCGCAGAAAAAGAAGCACGAGAAGGCCCTGCAGGCCGCGATCGACCTCGAACTCGAAAACGCGCGCGGTTTCCTCGATCACTTCGAGACTTCGCCCACCGAGTTCATGGTCGTGTCCGCCACCGGCGAGAACACGTTCATCTACGGCAAGAACCTCGGCGAACACGTGCGCGAAAAGATCCGCTTGATGGAGAAATACCGGCACAAAAAGCCGCACATCCCGACCGACATCCTCTGGCGCGCCGCCCCCGGCCAACCCTGGCCGGAAGGGTTTTAAGAATAACCGCAAAGCTCGCTAAGGCCGCTAGGCTGGAGCCGGGGCGCCCTCGCCCCGGTCAACGCGGCGAAGGCGCCGCGTCTCCATTCTGCTCCGTCGGAACAAATGTTCCCTGACTGCACGAAAAGGACGCACTTAATATAGCCGTCAGCGGAAGACATAATTCGGTCTTATATTGATATAGCGTGTTTGGTCTGGTGCTTGCCATGCCCAGGTGGTGTAGCAGCGTGCCCGTCCGCCTTTTCACAAGGCGAAACAAAACCTCGTATGAAGAAAACAATCGTTTCAATCCTGCTTGCTCTGGGAGCGTGCGCATCAGCTCAAGCCGTTTACACGGGCGCCAGCATCGGCTATCTCGTGGACAGCGAAGAGGCTTACTTTGCCGCCCGTTTCGGCACGTCGCTGAACAGCTCAGAAAGCTATGTCGGCAATGTCGAAGCCGAGATCGGCTACTCGGAAGAAAGCTCCGGCGGTGTGACCGCCAAGCTGACCCCGGTCATGCTGAACTACCGCGGCGAATTCCTCGGCCAAAACAACTGGACGCCCTATTTCGGCATCGGCGCGGGTCTCGCCAAGGTGAAGGTCAGCGGTTTCGGGATCAGCTCCGACGACACGAGCTTCGCGGCCCAAGCCTTCGGTGGCATCGCTTACAAAGTATCGGAATCGGCTTCGATCAATCTCGGCGCCCGCTACATCTATGTGGACGACGTGAAGCTGTTCGGCACGAACCTCGACGTCGGTGACGACGTGGCGGTGGAGGTCGGCTTCTCATTCCGCTTCTAAGCGCAAGGCAAACTCGCCTGCCCATGCAAAGCCGCAGCCCACCGCTGCGGCTTTTTTTGTGCCAAGCTGGAGGACCAGGACGCCTAAACTCGTTCTATGCCAACAATCATCAGTCCCAAAAGATGGTCTCACTTTCCAAGCGTGTGTGCTTCGATCTGCAAGCCGGACACCATGGCAGGACATCCGAACTCAATTCATTTCCACAGTGCCTGCAGGGAGGGCGGACATCTCGCGCGGCTGGACTATTTTTAATGATCTCAACCTCGTTGCAGTTCACGCAGCGATAGATGGCCGCAAGCATACCTCCTCCGAGTCGCACCTCGAAAGTGCACCCGCAATCCTCGCATTTAAGAATGCCGCCGGTGCCCATGGCTAATTAATTTTCTCATGTGTGATGGGATCAGGTAAACAGTAAGAAATTTGTATTCCTGTGAGAGATCAGTGGCACAAAACAGAAAAAACGCGTGGCCAAAAATTTTGGCGAAATGGTGCGGTTCGGTAATTTTCTCGCTCAGATATGTTTTCAAGAGCTTACCTGCGTTTGACTGGTCAGCACCCTCAAACAACACCTTGGGGAGCATGCGCTGAGTCGCTTTGGGACTCCACCCCAAACGTTGCTTCGCCCGCGATATACCGTGGTCTGTCAGAATGAAGGAATACATGATTACTCCTTCGCGGTTGTCACTGTAATCGCGCCTTCGGGTATACCGAGTTCCTTCCGCAGGCGTTCAATCCATTTCATTTTTTCACGCGATTCACTATGTGTCAGTGCGTAGTATCCTGGAGCCCCTTTAATCTCTTTATGCGCATAGGGTGCCTGATCCTTCGAATACAGATATGAGCTCTGCGGAGTCTTTGTTACTAGGGGCCCACGCCCGGTTTCGATCATCGAGAGACGATATAAAACGGCAGAACCATAGGTTTCCCGAAGCTTGCTGATTAGTTCTACGAACGCATCGGCAAATGAACTCTCATGAATAACCGTGTCATTCATATCCTTACCCGCCTTATGCCAATCAATCCTGATCACTACCTCTCGTCCCCGGAGCTTTGTCTGCTGAGTTCCTGTGCTTTTATCTATGCGGACATCGACCACCGCATCATCCAATTCTTGAAGCAGAAAGTGAATTTTTTGCTCATGCCGCGATGAGTTCGGACCATAGAGCAACCAATGCCCACGTTTGGTTTCCTCCAGATATACCACTGAATAGGGCTCAATCTTTTCCTGTTCGAAGAATCGGCCAATCATACCTCGTTCAGCCAAACGGTTTCCAGGTGAACTTACCGTTGTTGTAAACGTGTTATCATCCGGAAGGGTGATAATCATTTGTTCACCTAATTTCACTGTGCCTGCTTTCACGGCTGGTGTAAGTGAAAGCGCACTGATATTGAGCATACCTTGGGATACGTTGATTTCTATCTCTCTGAGTCCTGCTGGATTCTTGTGGCCGATACTGTCTATTCCCAGCAATTCCCCTTCAGCGATTTCTGCGGCTGAGAATGCTTCATCAAGCTGCTTAAGTGCACCCTGAATTCGCTTCATGGACTTTAGAATATCCTCGGCGAGATCAACCCCTACCTCGTCTTCTTCAATGTTGTCCTTTAATTTTTCGGCCAAGCCACTGTAGATCGACTTCCAGTGGCTTTCCAATGCGTCCTTAGCTTCTTCTGGCGATGGCTCGTGCACAGTTTTGTTTTCCATAGGAGAAAGAATCCCTCCTTAAAACCAAATGTCAATAGTTATTATATAAATGACATTTGAATTTTTGATTTTATGGTATCGGCTGTTTAAGGATGCAGGTCATCGTCGACTGAAAATCAATCTGCCCCTGCTCCCCAATCCTTCGCATCCTTCGTGTGCTTAGCAGTAAATCCGTGTCCCATTGGTCGCGGACCGGGAAAACTGGTCTTTAATCATCAACTATGCGCAATGGGGCTTGCACACCGAAAACAAGGCCCTCAGGCCGGGATTACTTACCTTTAATGAGCACCGAACCCACCCCGATCCTCGCCGCGCTCAATGTGCGCAGCATCACTTATCCCGCCAAGTTTCAGGCCGTCGAGCACACCGCTGCGGCTGAACTCGCCCGCCTGACCGGCGGCCGCGCCGTGAAATCGGCCAAGCCCGGCAATGGCGTCAACGTCGCCCTCGCCCCGCGCGATTGGGCGAAGCTGCTGCCCAAATCAAAAGCCGCCGAACCCGGCTGGATGTGGCTGAAGATCGAGGACAACGGCACGGGTGAAATCATCGCCGACGCAGGCTCGCTGCTCTACGCCGCCGTGCGTTTGCTGGCCAACGGGCTTAACGATCAGCTCCGTGGCAAACTCGCCGCCGGGTTGTTCATTCAAACAACTTTCCCCTGGCATCGTCCGCATTGGGATTCCTGTCTCACGCAATACTGGCGCAGCATTCGCAAGTTCGACCGCGAGCGCTACGTCGCCACCCTCGCCGAGACGGGATTCACGCACGTCGAGATCAACGGCCTCCAGGCGCACATGCCGATGGAGGACTCGGTGCAATCGGAATATTACCCGCAGTTCTACTCCTATTGCGCCGGCTTCAACCACTTCGTGGACACGCCGCTGACCAAGGGCATCTGGCCCACGCACTACCTCGAGGCCAATCTCACCAACCTCAAAAGCCTCGCCGACCTCGGCCGCAAATACGGCCTCAAGCCCGGCGTGTGCATGTTCGAGCCGCGCTCGCTGCCCGAGCGTTTTTTCCAAAAATACCCGACGCTGCGCGGCGCGCGCGTGGACCATCCGTTCCGCTCCCGCCTGCCGCGCTACTGCCTCGCGCAAGACCACCCCGTCACGCAACAGCACTACCGCGCCGCCCTGCAGGCCCTCATCCACGCCGCGCCCGAGCTCAGTTACATGAGCATCTGGGCCAACGACAGCGGCGCCGGCTTCGAGCACACCGGCTCGCTCTACGTCGGCCGCAACGGCGGACCCTACATGATCCGCGAGTGGCGCAACCACGACAAGGTCGCGCAGGCCTCCGGCGAATCCATCGCGCGTTACCTGCGCAACCTCCAGTCCGCCGCCGCCGAGTTGAACCCCGATTTCGACGTCATCCTGCGGCTCGAACCATTCAAGCTCGAGCAGGACCACATCAAGGCCGGGATGGGGCCGCACATTTCCTGGGAGGCGCCCTCGCTGCTCGTGCGCGGCTACCACCTGCCCTACAGCCACCCGAAATACCCCGAGTTCGGCAGCGCGGCCGGCGGTCCGTTGCAGACCACGATTGATCCGAGCGAGCGCGCCGTGCTGGCGGAGTCGCGCCAGCGCGGGATCGAGCCCTCGCTCAACTACGCCGCCGGCAGCACCGCGTGCTACGAGCCGCTCATCGGTGTGCCGTATCCAAAACTGCTCCGCCAAAAACTCGAGGCCATGCGCGACCTCGGCCTCACGCGCATCAACGCGCTCGGCGGGCTCGGCCACGCCGCCGCCGCGCCTTACTGGCCCCACCCGGCCGTGCTGCGCGCCACGCAGTTCACGCCGGAGATTCCCATCGCCGAAGTGCTCCACACCGCCGCCGCCGGCTTCGTCGGCGCGGACCACGCCGCGGACCTGACCGCCGCGTGGGATGCGTTTGAAGACGCGCTCAGTTGGCAGCCGCCCGTCGCGCTGTTCAGCGGTTTCGGCTTCACATGGCAACGCACCTGGGACCGCCCCTACGTGCCCGACATCGAGGCCATTCCCGCCCGGGAACGCGCCTACTACGAGCGCCACGGCTGTTTCCAGCACAACAACCCCGGCCTGAACGATCTCGGCAAGGACGTGCTCTTCGACCTCGTCACGCGCACGCAGGGCGAGAAGGCCCGCGACGGCTTCGACCAAAACGCCCTGCCGCGGGTGGACCGGCTCATCGCGTCGCTGGAAAAAACCATCGCCCGCAGCGCCGCCGCCCCGTCCGCCCAGGCCGTGTTCATTGACCTGCTCGACCGCGCCCGCGCCTTCCGCTGCTGGTGCGCCTCGCTGCGCACCGTCTGCGCCTGGTGCGCCCACGTTTACGGTTACTTGGAGGCCAAAAACGCCGCCGAGAGAAAGCGGCACGAAAAGCTCCTGCAGGCCACGATTGACGCCGAGCTCGCCAACACGCGGGAGCTCCTTGCCCTGCTCGAAGCCGGCCGCACCGAAACGATCGTGCTCTCCGCCATCGGCAACAACACCTTCTGCTACGGCGAGGATTTGCCCGCGCTCCTGCGCGAAAAAATCCGCCTGATGCAAAAATACCGGCACAAAAAACCGCGCATCGACAAAGACATCCTCTGGCGCCCGCTCCCCGAAGCCAAGTGGCCGGAGTTCAAGTGAGAAGGCGCTTACGTCCAGTCAGTAACCGCGGCTTGCCGGGGATCGGCCGCTAGGCCGATCAACCCAGCGCCACACGCAACACCTCCGCCAGGTCGGCTTTGTTGAGGCGCTTTGCGGCGATGCCGATCATGGCGTCGTAGTAGGCATCAACGGCTTGATCGGATACCGCGCCATTTGCCGCTAGAAAATTGAGCGCGCTCAACAAACCGGTGCGTTTGTTCCCGTCGATGTAAGGCTGGTTTTCCGCGTTATGAAACACATAGGCCGCGGCAATTTGAAACAGATCCGCCGAGCGGTGGAAGAACTCGTGCAAGGGTTGGGCCAACGCAGACTCAAGCGCGTTCTCATCCCGGATGCCGTCGGCTCCACCAAATTCCTGCAAGGAACCCTCGTGAATCAGATCGACGGCTTCCCTCGAAAGGAAAACCGGCGCATTCATTTGGCCAATTTTTGCAGCACCTTGCGGTGAACCTGCATCAGTTTTTCGTTGCTCTTACGGACCTCGCCCAAGCCCGCATACCGCAATCCGGAGGCAGCCGACGGCTCCGGCACCTGCTTGGCCCCATAGGGAGCGGCGGGCTCTTCGAGCTTGTCGGGCTGGCGGTTCACGCGCTGAAGCTACGCGAGCAAAACAGAGTGTCAACCGGCCGGTGATGCCAATGCCTGTGGCTTTTCGCCGATGGCGCGGTAGCGCCGGTAGGGGCGGACTGCCGGGCCGCCCGCGAGCGAAGTTACAGCACGCCCAGCGGTCGCGCCCTACCCCGGAAAACATCAGCCCATAGTCCAATAGCTGTGGGTGGCTGAATGGATCAGTTTGTAGCAGCGAGGGCATCGGGTCGGGTTCGCGGAGGAGCGGGTTTATCCCGCGATGCATGGGGACGCGCAGCCCGCGATGGTTCGGAATCGCGGCGCAAAGCCGCTCCCCCATCCCCCTGCGCCCGCCAGCCAGAACTTGCCCGCAGCCCATGCCACCAAACCTTGTTTGTAACGTAATACGTTACAAACAGCTCAGCCGCTGTGGGCCTTTTTGCGAAAATCCGACGGGGTCATGCCCATGACTTGCTTATAGGATTTGGAGAAGTGAAACGCGTCGCAGAAGTCCAACTCCTCCACGAGTTCCTTGAAGCCGTGGCTGCCTTGGTAAATCGCGGCGCAGGCGCGATCGATCTTGCGGCGCTTTTGAAACTGTCCGGGCGAGATGCCGGTTTTGAGCGCGAACTGCTTGCGGAAATTGTCGTAGTTGAGTCCGACTTGCCGGGCGACTTGTTCGGGTGACGGCCAGCCATCCTCACCTCGGCCGGCCAGCAGCCGCTTGCTTTCTTCCAGCCAGCGGTCGCGGGCGGTCCGCGTGGTGCGCTCGGTGTCGGCCGCGGCCATGTCGTAAATCAGATGGAGAAAGCGACCCATCACGCGATGCGTGCCAACGGCAGTGTGCCAGTCCTCGTCCGCGATGATCTCCTCCATCCGGTGGCGCCAGTAATTAACCGGTTCTAGATGCCAGATGGGTCGGGCGGGATTGAGTAGACCGGATTGCCGCAGCAAGTCGAACTGCGGGCCGTTAAACACGAAGTAAATCTGATCCCAAGGTTTGCCCTCTTTTGGTCCATAAGCGTGCGCCAACTCGGGGAAAACCAGCGCGAGGTCGCCACTTTGCAGGGAAATATCCCGCCCATTGGCGTCGTCGTAATACCCATCCACCTTCACCATGTAGATGAAGGCGTAGCTTCCCAAAACTCGCATCGACCGTGGATCGAGGCCGCGGACGTTTTGCAAGGCCCCGGCCAGCTGCAATTCCCCCGCGCTGGTACGGATGGGGGTTTCCAACCAGGCCTCGTCGAAAAAAGGTGCCGCCACGGGGTGTTTCACCATTTTGACCAAAAACTACATACGAATTCACATTTCAACCATTTAATCGTCGGCACAACTATGTATATTTTGCTCTCAAAGTCCCATCTGCGGGTACCGCCCGCGCCAACCCCCTTTTATCATGAGCACCACCACCCTGCCCCAAATCGTCTCCTTCGGCCACGAGCTCGACATGAGCGAAGACAAATTCGGCTTGCTCCGTGACTCCGCGGACGCCGCTGATGACTTTGTCGAGCTGCGCCGTCGCTTCGAGCAGGATGGCTACATCCACATCAAGGGTTATCTCGACCGCGACCGCGTGCTGGAGGCCCGCGCCGCCATCACCGAACGCCTCGCGGCCGCCGGCGCACTCGATCCAGCGTATCCTACCATCGAAGCCGTGGCCAAGCCGGACGCCGGTTACATCTTCAAGCCCGAAATCACCAACGGCTGCGAGCCCGTGCAGAGCCTGCTCTACTCCGGCCGCCTCACCGATTTCTACCGCCAATTCTTCGCCGAGGACATCCGACACTACGATTACACTTGGCTCCGCGCGGTCGGTCCCGGCAAAGGCACCAATCCGCACTGCGATCTGCCCTACATGGGTCGCGGTACCCACAAGCACATGACGTGTTGGATGCCCTACGGCGACATCTCGTTCGAGCTCGGCGGTCTCATGATCCTTGAAGGCTCGCAAAAGCGCATGGATCTCCTGCAAAACTACGTTTACCGCGATGTGGATAGCTTCTGCGAAAACAAGAGCGCCGACGTCTCCAAGGTGAAGGAGGGCAAGTGGACCTTCTCCGGCACGCTCTCGCACAACCCGCCCGCCATCCGCAACAAGTTCGGCGGCCGCTGGCTCACGACCGAGTTTCAAGCCGGCGACTTGCTCACCTTCGGTATGTTCACGGTGCACGCCTCGCTCGACAACCAAACAGAGAACCGCCTGCGCATCTCCAGCGACAGCCGTTACCAACGCGCCTCCGAGCCGATCGACGAACGCTGGATCGGCGTCAACCCGCCCGCCCACGGCCCGAACGGCAAGCGCGGCCTGATCTGCTGATCCCATTTTGTCTTTCTAAACGAAGCGAAGAATCCAGAGGGACTCGCGACGACCGGCAAACCTCGTGGATTCTTCGCGTTGCTCAGAATGACATGATGCGCTGATCCACCCACTCCCTCACTCCCTGCTCCGCTCCATGGCCACGACCACCACTTCTCCTCGCCCCACCGGCGGCCGCATGGCCGCGGTCAACGAAATGACGCGCCTGCTCCGCCTGCTGTTTGAGGTTGAGCGCGAATTTCTCCGCACCGTCACCACGCTCATCTATCGCGTCGGCGAACCGGAGTTGAAGTATCTCCTCTGCACCCACGCGTGGGAATCGGCCGGGCACGCCCGCTTCATCCGCGAACGCGGCCGCGAACTCACCACCTTTGGCACGCATGACCATGTGCGGCCGGAAATCCGCAAGCTCTTCGCGGAGGCCGTCGGCACGAGCGCGAATGATCCGCTCGTCCTCACCGCCGGTTTTTACGGCGTGTTGAAACCCGCCCTGCTCGCGGCTTATCAACACTATCTCAAGGTCACGGACCCGTTGGCCGACTGGCCCTCGAAGAAACTCGTCGAGGAATTCATCGCCGACGAACAACGCCACGCCCGCGAAATCGCGCCTTACCTGCAAGGCGTCGATGCCCGCGTGTGGCAGACCCACTTGACTCAGGCGCTCGATGACCTGGGCGGCTGGCTCGGCAGCGAAACGCGCCTGCCCCTGGCCGCCAGCTTCGTCTGGCAGCATGAGCAATCGCCTTTCACCCATCCCGCCACCTGCAATCGCGGCAATTATCCGGTGTGCTCGGGCGTCTTCGGTTTCGATCCCACGGAGGATCCCATCGTGCGGCCCTGGCTCGCCGATCCGCAGACCGACGCGCGCGTCATCCGCCTGATGGTTTACGTCTGGCTGATGATGGAAATGGATGCCGTCGATTATCTCGCCACCGTGTTTTACGACACGCCGACCGCGCCGTTCGATCTGCACTTCGATCTCGCCCGCCACCTCTGGGACGAATCGCGCCACAGCCAATTCGGTTTCCGCCAACTGCCCAAGCTCGGCGTGGACTTGATGACGGTCGAACACTCGCTCGATCTCTACAACATCCTCGTGCAGATGCCGCCGCACGAGCGCTACGCGCTGATGACGATGGAATTCGAGGCCGGCAGCTTCCCGACCAAGGCGCACGTCATGGACCGCGTGCGCGAGCTCAACGACTTCGAGGCCGACACGCTCCTCGCCTTCGACCGCAACGACGAGCAAAACCACGTCCGCTACGGCCACCGCTGGTTGCCGGAAATGATGGCCCTGTTCGGCGAAACCCGCCCCGTCGAGGAATTCGTCAAGGCCACACAGGAAAAATTCAAGCAGTTCGCCGCAACCTACGGCGGCAAGACCCCGCACTCCCTGCCGAAGGAAAAACGCCTCACCGGCGAAAAGCTCCTCAAGCTCGCTGGTGTAAACTGACGCAGCAGTGTTGAGATGGGCAGCGCGCTCCGCGCGCGGTTGCAAGGCAGGGTCGGGTCAGCCCGCCTCTACCAGTTCAAGCCCGGCCATCTCAAAACGCGATCACCACGCTGATGTGCCCGCGTGAGTGACGTCGGCCGTCGGAGACACCGCTGTCCTTCAGTTGCCAGCCGTAGGCGGCGCGCAGGCTGAGGTGGTCTCCCAGATTATAGCGCAAACCCAGCCCCGTG
>JADLBI010000088.1 GCA_020847775.1 Opitutaceae bacterium | reverse complement strand
TGAGGTTAAAATCTCCCCCGAGGTCGCCGGCGAAATCATCGCGCTGCCGGTCAAGGAAGGCGATGTCGTCAAACGGGGCGACTTGCTCGTGAAAATTAAGCCCGATTTTTACCGGGCCCAATTCGAGCAGCAGGAGGCCGCGCTGCTCTCCGCCAAGGCGTCCAGCGTGTTGAGTAAGGCCCAGCTGGCCAAGGCCGAGCAGGATTACCAGCGGGCGAAAGAGCTTTATGGGCAGAAGCTCATTTCCGAGGCCGACATTCTTTCGGCCAAGACCGGCTACGAGGTGGCCGGCGCCGACTACGATTCTTCTCTCGCGCAAATCCGCCGTAACGAAGGCCTCGTCTCTCAGGCGCAGGACCAGCTCAACAAAACCGCGATTTACGCGCCGATGGACGGCACGGTGAGCTCGCTCACGAGCGAAGTGGGCGAGCGCGTCGTCGGCACCGGTCAGTTTGAAGGCACCGAGATCATGCGCGTCGCCAATCTCGGCAACATGGAGGTGCGGGTGCTCGTGAACGAAAACGACATCGTCAACGTGAAGCTCGGCGACCCGACTTTGATCGCCATTGATGCGCTCAGTGAAACAAAACTCACCGGCAAGGTGCGCGAGATCAGCTCCTCCGCGCAAAATGCCACCGCGGCCACCGCCACGCAGCAGAACTCCGCTTCCGATGAGGTCGCCAACTTTCTCGTCAAGGTCAGCATCAGCGACCGTGATCCGCGCCTGCGCCCTGGCATGAGCGCCACCGCCGACATCCAGACGCAGACCGTCGAGAACGTCGTCGCCGTGCCGATTCAGAGCGTCACCGTGCGCGCCGAAGGCGGCAAGACCGCCGAGGAGTTGGCCGAGGCCAAGAGCAAGGCGGCGCGCGAAAAGTCCGGCAACGATCTCGAGGTCACCGACACGCGGGATTCCGCCCGGCGCGATCGCGATAAACTCGACCGGGTCGTGTTCGTGGTCGAAGGCGGCAAGGTCAAATTGCAGAAGGTGGAGACCGGCATAGCCGACACCACCCACATCGAAATCAAGTCCGGCCTTGCTGCCGGCGCCGAAGTGGTTTCGGGCAGCTACGCCGCCATCAGTCGGCGATTGAAGGATGGCTCCGAGATTCAGATCGAAAAGCCCAAGGCGGACAAAAACTAAACCGGGCCGTTGACCGCACCATGAGCCCCCAGCCCTTACCCGCCACGGACCGCGTCATGCGCCCGCCCGGCCCGCTCGTCATCGAGATCGCCGGCGTCACCAAGCTCTATCAAATGGGCGCGGAGACGATTCACGCGTTGCGCGGGGTGGATCTGAAAATCCACCGCAACGAATACCTCGCCATCATGGGGCCGTCGGGCAGCGGCAAGTCCACCCTCATGAACATGTTGGGTTGCCTCGATACGCCGACCGCGGGGCATTACGAATTCAATCGCAAGGATGTGGCCGCGATGGTGGACGACGAACTGGCCGAGATTCGCAACCGCGAGATCGGTTTCGTGTTTCAGACCTTCAATTTGCTGCCTCGCGCCACGGCGCTCGCCAACGTCGAGCTGCCGCTGATCTACGCCGGCTGCTCCCCGCACGAACGCCGAGAACGCGCCGTCGGCGCGTTGACGAGCGTCGGCCTAGGCGAGCGCATGCACCACAAACCCAACGAACTCTCCGGCGGCCAGCGCCAGCGCGTCGCGATCGCACGCGCGCTCGTCAACCGCCCCTCGATCATCCTCGCCGACGAGCCGACCGGCAACCTCGACTCCAAAACCGGCGTCGAAATCATGGCCTTGTTCGAGGACCTCTACGCGGCGGGCAACACCCTGATCGTGGTGACGCATGAGGAAGACATCGCCCGCCACGCGCGCCGCGTCGTGCGTCTGCGCGACGGCCTCATTGAGAGCGACGGCGCGGTCGAATGATTTTCGATTTTGGATTCTCGATTCTCGATTTTTGATTTTCGCCATGACCGAGCTGGAACTCAAACAACGCACGAAAGACTTCGCGCTGCGGACGCTGAAGCTGATCGACTCCATGCCGGAGACACGGTCTGGACGGGTGTTGGCCAACCAGCTTGGTCGTTCAGGCACATCGGTGGGGGCTAATTATCGCGCCGCCTGTCGCTCGCGTTCCACGGCTGAAATGATCTCCAAGCTGTCCGTGGTCGAGGAAGAGGCGGATGAATCGGCCTTTTGGTTGGAGTTGATTAGTGAACATGGACTCATCCCCATCGGTAAATTGGCCGCATTGCAAAGCGAAGCGGGAGAGTTGACCGCCATCATGGTGGCATCGCGCCGGACGCTGCAGGCCAACAATCGAAAATCGGGAATCCAAAATCGAAAATGAAACGTTTGCTCTACGAGTTGATCGAATCGTTCCGCATCGCCTTCGCGCAGATTCGGGCGAACAAGATGCGCTCGGTGCTCACCGCGCTCGGCGTGATTATCGGCATCGTGGCCGTGACGCTCATGGGCACGGCGATCAACGGCATTGATCGCGGTTTTGAAAACAGCATGGCGATGCTGGGCGACGATGTGGTTTACGTGCAAAAATGGCCGTGGCGTAATGTGCCGGATTGGTGGAACTATATCAACCGGCCGCCGATGCGCACCCAGCAGGCCGACGTGCTCAACCGCCTCATCGCCCAGACGCCCAATTCACAGCTGGAGGTCGCCGTGCCTGTCATCGCCAGCAGTCAGAACGTGCGGGCCGGATCGCAGCAAATCAGCGGCGTGTTCACGTTAGGCACCACCTATCTTTACGCCCGTCTGATGTCGGCGGATTTCTCGGCTGGGCGACTTTTCAACGAATCCGAATCCGCCGCCGGCCGTCAGGTGGTGGTGCTGGGGCACGATGTGGCCGAGGCGCTGTTCCCGGGCCGCGAGGCGATGGACCAAACCGTGCTCATCAAGGGCCAGCCCTTCACCGTGATCGGCGTGCTGGCTAAGCAGGGATCGTTTCTGGGGCTTTTCAGTTTCGACTCGCAGATCATCGTGCCGCTGGACGCCTACCGGAAATACTTCGGCGGCGTGGACGCGCGGCGCAGCAACTCGCAGGTGCGGGTGAAGGTGAAGGACAAGACCCGTATGGCCGAGGCGGTGGATGAACTGACCGGGGCGATGCGACGGGTGCGCGGCCAGTTGCCAGGCGAGGGGGACAATTTTTCGATCAACCAGCAGCAGGCGTTTCGCGAGCAGCTCGACCCCATCAAAAAGGGCATCGCCATGGCCGGCCTGTTTATCACCGGCCTGTCGCTTTTCGTCGGCGCGATCGGCATCATGAACATCACGTTCGTGAGCGTGAAGGAGCGCACGAAGGAGATCGGCACACGCAAGGCGCTCGGCGCGCGTCGTCGCACCATCTTGCTGCAGTTCCTCATCGAGGCGGTGTCGATCTGCCTGATCGGCGGCATCGTGGGGCTGGGGCTCACCTTCGGCCTCGCCTTTCTGATTCAGGCGGCGATGCCAAGCCTGCCCGTCGTGTTCTCGTTCGGCCTGGTTGGCGTCAGCATGATCGTGGCCGTCGCGACCGGCATCATTTCGGGGTTTGCCCCGGCGTGGGGCGCGTCACGCCTCGATCCGGTCGTCGCGCTCCGCTATGAATAATTCGAATGTGGATTTTCGAATGTGGATTTTGGAATGAAAAAATGGAGCACGAATTAAAAACCCGGACCAAGGCCTTTGCTCTGCGGACTATAAAGATGGTCGAGAGTCTGCCCAAATCCATGCCCGCTGATATTATGGCGAGGCAAGTCGTGCGCGCGGCCACTTCGGTGGCGGCAAATGATCGAGCAGCCTGCCGCGGGCGATCTAAAGCAGAATTTGTGGCCAAGCTCGGCGTGGTAGAAGAAGAGTCAGACGAGTGCTGTTTTTGGCTGGAGATGATCGTCGATGCAGGCCTGCTGCCGATATCGCGCTTGGCCGAATTGCGTAAAGAAGCAGACGAACAGACGGCTATTTTTATGAGTTCTTTGAAGACAGCCCGCGATGGCCGAAATCCGCAATCCGCAATCCGCACTCCCCATTCTCAAGATGTTTAAGGAAATTCTCAAAATGGCCTTCACCTCGCTCGGGGTGAACAAGCTGCGCTCCTTCCTTACGATGTCGGGCATCACCATCGGCGTGTTCTCGGTGATCGGGGTGATGACGGTGGTGTCGGCCCTGCGTGGCTCGATCGAAGGCGGGTTGAATATCCTCGGAGCCAACGCGTTTCAGTTTCAGAAATTCCCGAGCGGCTTCAGCGATGGCAACAACCGCAAATACCGGCTCCGCCGCAACCTCACACTCAACGAAGGCCAGCATTACCAACGGTTGATGGAAGGCATCGCCAGCACCGTGAGCTTGGAATTGTATAATAACAACGGCATCGCCCAGGCGACCTACGGCAATCGCAAGACCCTGCCGGATCTGGCGTTTGGCGGCGGCAACCAGCATTACCTCGCGGCCAATCAATACGCCATCGAGACCGGGCGCAATTTCACCGAGGCGGATGTCGACATGGCCCGCCCCGTGGCACTCATCGGTTTCAACACCCGTAAGGCCCTCTTCCCGACGGAGAACGCCATCGGCAAGATCATCAAGGTGCGCGGTCGCACCTACACCGTGATCGGCACCATGGCCGAACGCGGCTCCTCCTTTGGCGAAAGTCTGGACGATATTGTCATCGTGCCAGTCACACGCTTCGCGATGGAGTTTGGCAACGATCGGCAGTCACTCAACATCGCCACGCAGGCGCTCTCCCAGGAGGTTTACAACGAGACTATCGACAAGGCCATCACCGCCATGCGCATCGCGCGCGGTCTGAAGCCTGAGGATGAAAATGATTTCGAGCTGTTTTCCAACGAATCCCTCGTGGCGGCATTCGCCAAGATCGCCAACGCCGTCGGCGCGGGCGCGTTTGTGATCAGCGCCATCGCGCTGCTAGCCGCCGGCGTCGGCATCATGAACATCATGCTCGTGAGCGTGACGGAGCGCACGAAGGAGATCGGCATCCGCAAGTCCATCGGCGCGCGCAAAAACAGCATCCTCACCCAATTTCTCATCGAGTCGGTCGTGATCTCGCTGGCTGGTGGCGTGGCGGGTATCATCATCGGCGTCATCGCCGGTAACGGGCTCGCAGTGATGATGAGCGCGTCGGTCATTTTCCCCTGGGCCTGGGCCGCGATCGGTCTGCTCGTGTGCAGCGGCATCGGCATCGGCTTCGGGTTTTATCCCGCGTGGAAAGCCGCCTCGCTCGATCCCATCGAGGCGCTGCGCTTCGAATGACGCCGGCACCCCTAGGGATTGGATTTTGCTTGGTGCATTGAAGGTAGGGGCGGTTGTCCTCAACCGCCCGGTTCGAAGCTGTTCCCCAAGGACGGTTAAGAATAACCGTCTTCACCATCGCATTCATGACATTGTCCATAAGCTTCGGGACATGGGTATAACGGCCAGCGCAGGCACAAAAAGCGCCGCGGATGGCGGCGCCTTATTTGAATCGATCGAAGGAGTGGCGGGCTTCAGGCTTGTCCGGCGGACGGGCCCTTGTAGGTGGCGTCGCCGAAGCCGAGGATCGGATAAAAAATGAATCCGAGTAGCGCGATGCCGATGCCAAACCCCGCGCCTTTGCCGAAGGATTTCGCCAGATCGATGCTGAGCACGATCGCGACAATGATGTTCACGAGCGGGATGAGCAGCAACAGGATGAACCACCACGGACGGCCGACGATCTTGGTCAGGATATAGACGTTATAGATCGGGATGATCGCGGCCCAGCCGGGTTGGTTAGCCTTGGTGAATGTTTTCCAGACACTGGCGATAATAAGGACGAG
>JADLBI010000087.1 GCA_020847775.1 Opitutaceae bacterium | reverse complement strand
GCGGGGATTCCGATCCCCGCCTTCTTCTTTCTTTATGTCGCGCTGCCCCCTTGGCGGGGTTCGGAGACCCCGCCCTAAAATCGGCGCATGCCTGACCGTGATCATCTGCCACGCCTGACCCAGGTTTGGCAACGCCACCCCCTGTACTTCATCACCACCTGTTGCGCCCAACGGCGCAAAATCCTGACCACACCAACGGCTTCGCCGATTCTGACCAATGCCTGGAAAGCAGCGCCAAGCCTGCATGGCTGGTTTGTCGGCCGCTACGTCATCATGCCGGACCACGTGCACTTCTTCGCCCGGCCCGGACCCAATGCGAAAAGGCTCACTGCTTTCTTGCGCAACTGGAAACGCTGGACTTCAAATCAGCTCGTCAAATTTGCCGGAGTGGAACCGCCTATTTGGCAGCCCGAGTTTTTTGATCATCTGATGCGATCTGCCGACAGCTACGCTGAAAAATGGAATTACGTCCGGCTAAATCCTGTGCGTGCCGGCCTGGTTACCGCACCCGAAATGTGGCCGTACTGCGGCGAACTCGAGCCTCTCCCCTTTTGATATCCGGATGTAGGGCGGGGATTCCGATCCCCGCCTTCGATTGAGTATAGACATTCAAAGGCGGGGTTCGGAAACCCCGCCCTACATCTTTAATCCCCCCGACACCGCCTCGGTCCGCCAGTTGAAGGCGATCGTCAGCACGCGGAAGATGAACGTGAGCGCAATCGCCGCGAAGGCCGCGGGCGTCGGCGCCACCCCGAACTGCGCGGTGAGAAACACAAACACCACCGCGCCCGCCAGCGCCACGAGCACATAGAACTGCCCGGGCTTGAACACCAGCGGCTCCACGCGGGTGATCACGTCGCGCAACAGGCCGCCGCCCACGGCATTGATCACGCCGACAAACACCGCCGCCGTCGGACCGAGTCCCACGAGCAACGCCTTCTGCACGCCAAAGCAGGCATACGCGCCCAACCCCACCGCATCCACCACCGCGATCAGGCGGTGGAACCGGTTGACCCGCTCGCCCAGCACGAGCCCGAGCAGCGCCGCGGCCCCAATCGCATAAAGATAGCGCGGATCGGTCAGCAGGGGCGTCACGCCCTGCTGCAGAAAAATCCCGTCGCGGATGAGTCCGCCGCCGAGGCTGGTCACGATCGCGAGCGAGAGCAGGCCCACCACATCATAGCCGCGCTTGATCGCCGCCAGCGCACCGGTCAGCGCAAAGGCAAAGGTCGCCCCGAGGTCGAACCACACCGGCAACTGGAAGGCGACGGATAACATTGCGGGTCAGTAAACGCGGAACAGCTCCTGCAGCGCCCCGGCCTCGCGCGTGCGCGCCAGCCCGAGCATCAGCAGCACCCGCGCCTTCTGCGGGTTGAGTTCCTCGGCGGAGACAAAACCCGCCGCGTCGTCATCCACCTCGATGTTGCGCTCCACGAGTCCGCCACCCGTGCGCGAGCTGCGCACGACGGCGACCCCGGCGCGCGCCGCCGCGGTGCAGGCGGCCAGGGCCGCCGCCGGCATGTTGCCGTCGCCGACTCCGGCGATGACCACGCCGCGCGCGCCCGCGCTCACCGCGGCATCAATCAGCTCCCGGCCCATGCCGGCATGCGCGTACACAATGTCCACCCGCGGCAGCCCGCCCGCGGCCAGCGGCGCGAACTCGCTCGCGGCGGTATGCCGGCGCACGGTCGGCCCGAAATAGTGAAGCCGGCCGCTGTGGATCAGCCCGGCGAGCCCGCGGTTGGGCGACTTGAACGTGCCCACCTGCGTCGTGTTGGTCTTGGCCACCTCGCGGGCAAAGTGAATCTCGTCGTTCGCCACCACCAGGACGCCGCGGCCGGCCGATTCCGGGGCCGCCGCCACTGCCACGGCATTGTAAAGGTTCATCGGGCCGTCCGCGCTGATCGCCGTGGCGGGTCGCATCGCCCCCACCAGCACGACCGGCTTCGCGGTCTTGAGGACCAGGTTCAGGAAATAACCGGTCTCTTCCATCGTGTCCGTGCCGTGGGTGATGACGACGCCCGCGATCCCGGGATCGTCCAGCGCCGCCTGGGCGCGCCCGGCCAGCTGGCGCCACACGGCCTCGTTCATGTCCTGGCTGCCGATGCGGGCCACCTGCTCGACCGTCAATTCGGCCAGCGCGGCGATCTGCGGCACGGCGGCCACGAGATCCGCGATCGAAAACGCCCCGGCCGTGTAGCCGCGGCCGTCGCCGCTCGTCTGGGCGCCCGCGATGGTGCCCCCCGTGGCCAGCAGGCGCAGCCGCGGGCGAAGGTTGGAGTTGTTCATGCCGCCAGCATCATCCGCCGGCGCGCCGGGGCGACAAAATTTCCGCCGGCCCCCGCCGGCATCCCAGGGCTTCTTCGTCACTGCACGTAACCTGTTCAACCCTAACTGCAGCGGCCGCATAATCGCTTCCGGGAAATATTCGTTCTCGTTCTCTTTATCGTTCTCGTTCTCCCGGGGTTTAGCCCGGGCCAGGAGAACGAGAAAGAGTAAGAGAACGAGAACGACTGGGAAAATGAATCCATCCCCCGCCAAAAATCCTACGGGTAGGGTGCCCCCGGCATTGTCGCGCCGGCCGGGGCTTGCCCCACTGCCAGCAATCCGTTTGCCCGCGCTCCTCCCCCGCCCCACGCGCCCCGTTGTCCATGAACCAGCTCTCGCCGCTCCCGGCTTCCTCCGTTTCAATGCGGACCATGAGTCCTGCCCCGGCCCGGCTGGGGTGCGCCGCCCTGTTGCTCGCCCTGACCGGATTCGCCATGGAAACCAGAATTGAATCGCTCGACCTGCGCGAAACCCAGCAGGCCAACTGGCACGTCCCGAAGGCCGGCCTCGCCCAT
>JADLBI010000086.1 GCA_020847775.1 Opitutaceae bacterium | reverse complement strand
TAGGCCTTGTTCACGAGCGAGCGCATGTCGCCTTTGTGGTCCTCGTTGGGGCCGTAAACGTTGAAATACTTCACGCCGACGATGCGTTTCAGCCAGCCTTGGCGCTGCGCGTGCAGGTCGAACAGGTGCTTGGAATAACCATACATGTTCAGCGGCCGGAGCCGGGCGATATTCTCATCGCGGTCATCCATGCCTTGCGCGCCGTCGCCATAGGTCGCGGCGGAGGAGGCGTAAACGAAGCGCAGATTGTGTTCGAGCGCCCAGAGCGCGAGCTCCTTGGTGTAGGCGTAATTGTTGTCGATCAGGTAGCTCGCGTTTTTTTCCGTGGTCGCCGAGCATGCGCCGAGGTGGAAGGCGGCGGAGAATTTGCCGAAACAGGAGCCCTGCGCGCCGATGCGCCGGCGAAATTCATGGGCCTCGACGTAATCGGCGAATTTGAGCGGCACCAAGTTCTTCCATTTTTCGTCCTGGCCGAGCACATCGGTCACGACGATGTCGGTGATGCCGCGCTGGTTGAGCGCCCAGATCAGGGCACTGCCGATAAATCCGGCGCCGCCGGTCACGAGGATGCGTCCGTTGAGGGCAGTCATGGTTCTTGCGCAATCTCCCGCGCGCGGGCCCTTGCGGCAAGCACCGTCTGGCTGAGCAAGGCGCGAAAATGGCCGGCCTTGAGCGTGTTTAGTCCCGCGAGGGTGGTGCCGTTGGGCGAGGTGACTTGGTCGCGCAACTGTTCCGGGTTTTCGCCCGTGCGCGCCAGCAGCCGGGCGGAGCCGAGCAGGGTTTCAACCGTGAGCAAGCGCGCTTGAGCGGCACCCAGTCCGGCATCGCGGGCGGCGCTTTCCATAGCGGCGGCAAACTCGAACACGAAGCCCGGGCCGCTGCCGCTGACTGCGGTGATGGCATCGAGATCAGCCTCGGTGGTTTCGAGCTCCCGACCCAACGCACCGAGCAGCTCCTGCACGGTGTGCCGGTCGGTCCCGGTTAATTCGTGTGCCGCGCACCAGCCGGTGATGCCCGCGCCGATGCGGCCTGGCGTGTTGGGCATGGTGCGCACCCAATTGCGGGCCAGTGGAAAAACGCTATGCAGCCGGGCGAGGGTTTTGCCCGACATGATGGAGAGCACAAGCTTGCCCGCCGTGAGTTCTTTCCATTCTGGCGTGAGACTGCTCAAATGCTGCGGCTTGAACGCGACCACGAGCAGGTCCGCTCCGCTCAGCAAATCCTCGGGCGTGCTCGCCTGCCGGATACCGGTGGCGCTGGCCAAAGCGGCGGCGCTGCGGCCGCTGGCCGTGTAACAGGCCAAATCCAAGGGTGGGACGACCTGCTTGGCGAGCAGTCCATGGACCATCGCCCCCGCCATGTTGCCGGCCCCTAGAAAGACGATCTTAGCCATGGGCGGAGGAATGTTTGGATTGGGGCCGGGCCAAGGGATGGATGAGCACAGCTTGGGCTCCACCTTCAGGACGATCACGCAGGGTGACTTCGCCGCCGAGATTGCGCAAGGCGTGGCGGGCGACCGTCAGGCCCATGCCCACGCCGACGGTGTTTTTCGAGCTGATGAACGGTTCGAAAACATGGTCGCGGATTTCCTCGTCGATGCCACGACCGTGATCATCGACGAGAATTTGCACGTGTTCGCCTTCGCTGGGGCGGGTGATGAGCGAGGTGGTGATGGTGATTGGGCGGGGCTCACCCGGGCGCAGGTCGTAGCTCTCCCACGCATTCATCAACACCTTGGAAAGCACTTCCTCGAAGATTTCAAAATTACTTTCCAGGGCGATGTCGCCGGCAGTGTGATTGACGGTGATGTCCGGCGTGATGCGATACTCGTCTTGGGCGCGGCTGATGCCCCCGGCGATCAGTTGACCCAATCGGGCCTTGGCCAAGGGCGGCCGGGTTTTGACGACCAAGGTCCCGAGTTGCTTGATGATCACGACGATGCGTTGGACGGCATCCTCGACATGCTGCGCGTTTTTGCGCACCTGTTCGGGTTTGTCGTAGTAGGCCTTGACCAGATCGAGGTAGCCGATGGCGACCCCGAGGAGGTTGTTCAAGTTGTGCGCGATGCCTTGGGTGACGGCGCCGATGGTGGCGGCCCGCCGGGCTTCCACCAACCGGCGTTGCAGATCGATCATCTCGCGATTGATCGACACGAAGCGCAGTTGCGTCTGCACGCGGGCGAGCGTTTCGTCCAAGTCAATCGGCTTGGTGAGGTAATCAACTGCGCCGACGCCGAGCCCTTCGAGTTTACCCTCTTTCGAGGTGCGGGCGGTGATGAAGATGACCGGAATGGAGCGCGTCTCCTCGTTGGCCTGCAAGCGCTGGCAGACCTCGATGCCGTCCATGTCCGGCATCATCACATCGAGCAAGATAAGGTCGGGCTTTTCGGCGGCCACGGCCTTGAGCGCTTCGGCACCGTTGTAGGCGGTGGTGATGCGGATCCCCTCGCGCTCCAGCTTGCGCTTCAACAGCTGGACGTTGATGGGTTGGTCATCGACGACCAGGATGTTTGGCGATGCCATGGGGTTGAACAAAGGGCGGCGCGCTGGGGTGGCAACCTCGCGGTTCAGGCGCTGCGGTTTTGCCGGAAGGCTTTCACGGTGTTGCTCATCAACATGGCCACGGTCATGGGACCAACGCCGCCGGGGACGGGCGTGATCTTGCCCGCGATCGCGCTCACGCCGGTGAACTCGACGTCGCCGGTGAGCCGGTAGCCGGTTTTCTTGGTCGCGTCGGGGACGCGGTTGATCCCGACATCAATCACGACCGCGCCGGGCTTGACCATGTCGGCGGTGACAAACTCCGCCCGGCCGATGGCGGCGATCAAGACATCCGCTTGGCGCGTGATGGCGGGCAGGTTCGATGTTCCCGAATGGCAGATGGTGACGGTGCCGTTGGCCCCGGCCTTTTTTTGCAGGGCGAGGAGGGCGACGGGTTTGCCGACGATCAGGCTGCGGCCGATGACCACGACATGCTTGCCCTTCAAGTCGATGCCGCTGCGCGCGAGCAGGGCCATGATGCCGGCGGGCGTGCAGGCGACGAAACCAGTTTCATCCTCTTGGGCGACTTTGCCGAGGTTCAGCGTGTTGAAACCATCCACGTCCTTCTTGTCTGAAACGCGGCGAAACACCGCGACCTCGTCGATGTGTTTGGGCAGCGGTGATTGAACAAGGATGCCGTCCACCCCGGGATCGGCATTGAGCTGGTCGATCAGCGCGAACAGTTCGGCCTGCGTGATTGTGACCGGCGGCAGATGGATGCGGCCTGCGATGCCGATCTCGGCGGCGGTCTTCTCCTTCTTTTTCACGTAGGAGACCGAGGCGGGATCATCGCCCACGCGGACGAGGGCGATGCAAGGTTTGCGACCGGGGAGGGCGGCGACTTCGGCCTTGAGTTCGGCGATGATGGCGGCGGCGATTAGGTTTCCGTCGATGAGTTCCATTGGAGGGCGGACAGTGGATGGGTTACTTTAGACGCAGGCTTTCAACTTTGATCACGATGTTTTTTCCGTCGGGCAGCGCCATCGGCGCGCCATACACCACCACTTCGCGGTCGGCGTATTTTTCAATCTGTTCGGTGAGCAACAGTTTTGTGATGTCGAGGTAAGCGTAGCGCACGCCGGCCGCGTCCTTGATCTGCCAGTCGTAGGGGCGGCGAGGGGTGAACGGGTGACGGGTCGTGGCAAAGGTGCCTTGAAACAAACGCGGCAAGATCGCGCCGTGGGAGCCGGTTGTCTGGTAGGACTGAGTGGGGATCGACGCCGGCGGTGGCGCGAGCACGGGCGACGGAGTCACATCGGTCAATACCGGCGCGGCTGGTTGGGTGACCGATGTGGCACCTTGCACGTAGCCGATGACTTTTTTCTCCAAGTTGATTTGCGTCCACTTCCCGTGCAGGCCTGTGATGGTGGTCTTGTCGCCTTCGCCCATGATAGCGATGACGCCGGAATCGGCGGAGGGTTTTAGGTGAATGCTGGCCCCGGCTTTGACGCGCAGGGCTTTGTCGATGTCGCCATTGCGCACATAGCCGTCGAATGGCCCGGCGACTTGCACAGCCTGCCAGCCGGCAGGCGTGGCGGCCATGATTTCGAAGGGAGCAGGCTCAGGTTCGATACCCGGGGCAAGGACTGTGAGGACTGCGGCGGAGGAGTTGGGTTGGGTGTGGACGGCGGTCGGCGCGCTCAAGGGCGCGGCCTGGGCAAGCAGTCCGGTCAGCAAATAGGCGGACAGGGGGAGGAAAATTTTATTCATGGGCGGCGGTGTTACGTTTATTGTCGGCCCGGTCAAACGGGCGGGGCATCCTGAAGAGTGATGCGATTTCCTTGCTAGAAAGTTGTTTCATGGCGCGCAATGGGATTCCCTTTAGACGGAGCGCACCGATTTGGTAGCGGCGCAACCGCTTGACGTCGTGGCGCAGCGTCATGAACAGCTGGCGGATCTCGCGCTTTTTTCCGTGGTGCATGTGCACATCGAGGCTGGTGGATGTCTTGGCCGGGCCGGGGTTGACCAGTGCCGCATATTCAACCTTGAGATGCTCGCCTTCGATGACGACGCCTTTGAGTAGTTGGCCGATGCGCCCGGCGGGGTAGGGCTGCTTGAGGATGACGTGGTAGCGTTTGAGGATGGTGTTGGACGGATGCATCAGCCGGTTGGCCAAATCGCCGTCGGTCGTCAAAATGACCAAGCCTTCGCTATCCTTGTCGAGGCGGCCGGCGCAAAAAAATCGGTAGCGCGCGAGCTCGCGGGGCAGCAGGTCGAAGATCGTTTCGGGGTTGTGCGGATCGTCGTTCGAGCAGACCAGACCGCGCGGCTTGTGCACCGCGAGGGTGAGCTTGGGCTGGGTGTGGCGCACCGGTTTGCCGCGCACGGTGATTTTGTCCGCCGCGGGATTGATTTTCTGGCCCAATTCCGCCCGGGCGCCATTGACCCAAACCTCGCCCTCGGCGATCAAGGCCTCCGCCGCGCGTCGCGAACAGACGCCGGCTTCGGCCAAGTATTTTTGCAGGCGGATGGGCTCGCTTGGCGTCATAATCGCGGGCAGTTGGCGCGAAATCCGCGCCCGGCGCAAGCTCCCGAAACAAATGCTTGCGGAGCGCAAACGCGGCGCACTTCATCCCGGCTGCATGTCAGAGGGAAACCAAGCCAACTCAGCCTATAACAAGGATAATCCGTTTCCGGCCCGCGTGGTCGAGAACCGCTTGCTGAATCGCCCCGGATCGGCCAAGGAGACTCGCCATTTCGTGGTGGATCTAGGCGAGAGCGATCTTGTTTACAAGGCCGGGGATTCCCTCGGGGTTTTCGCTCGCAACCGGCCCGAGGAGGTGGCCGAGATTGTCCAATTGCTGGGCGCCACGGGGGACGAGTTAGTCACGCCCTTGCGCGCTCCCGCACCCCTGCCGTTGCGCGAAGCCCTAGGCTCCGCGCTCGATCTTGACGGCCCGACGAAAAAGATGGTCGAGCTAGTGGCGTCCAGGGTCACGGACACAGGTCAAAAAGCGCAGCTAGAGGGCTTGCTGCGGCCCGAGGCGAAGGAGCAATTGGAGGAGTTTTTGTATCAACGCAGCTTTGTGGATTTTCTGGCGGATTACCCGACGGCGAAATTCGCGCCGCAGGAGTTCGTGGGCTTGCTGCGCCGCTTGATGCCGCGACTGTATTCCATCGCCTCGTCACCGCGGGTGTATCCCCGACAAATCCATCTCACCATCGCCGTGGTGCGTTACCATACCAATCACCGTGATCGGGTCGGCGTTTGCTCGTCGTTTCTTTCTGATCGTGTGGCGGTTGGATGCACGCCCGTGCCGGTGTTTGTGTCGCATTCGCATTTTGGCCCGCCGGAGGACACTGCGAAGGATTGCATCATGATCGGGCCTGGCACGGGCATCGCGCCATTCCGCGCTTTCGTGCAGGATCGCGTGGCCGCGGGCGCGACTGGTCGCAATTGGGTGTTTTTTGGCGACCAAAAGAAGGCTGCGGATTATCTCTACGAAGAGGAGTGGGAGGACTTCACCGCCAAGCATCAGGTGCACCGCCTCGATTTGGCCTGGTCTCGCGATCAGGCGAACAAGATTTACGTGCAGGATCGCATGCGGGAAAACGCCGCCGAACTTTGGGCCTGGATCTCCGGCGGCGCGCATTTTTACGTCTGCGGCGACGCCAAGCGCATGGCCAAGGATGTGGATGCGGCGTTGCATGAGATCATTGCCGCGCAAGGCCGGATGGACACCGCCGCGGCGGCGGAATACGTGAAGCAAATGAAAAAGGACAAGCGCTATCAGCGCGACGTCTATTGACCCCGATAATCCCATGAGCCCTACTTTCAATAATCGAACCGCGCTGGTTACCGGTGCCGGCCGCGGCATCGGCAAAGCCATCGCCGAAACCTTGGCCAAAAACGGCGTCACGGTGATTTGTGTTTCCAAATCCGCCTCATCCTGCGGCGCGGTGGCGGACGCGATTAACGCGGCGGGAGGCAAAGCCAAGGCACTGGCGGTCGATGTGGCCGATGGCACGGCGGTAGCCGCGGCCGCGGAAACGGTGCTCAAAGAGTTTCCCGTCATCGACATTCTCGTGAACAACGCGGGTATCACGCGCGACGGCCTGCTATTCCGCATGAGCGATGCGGATTGGAGCGACGTAATCGGCACGAATCTCTCGAGCTGCTTTCACTGGTGCAAGCACCTCGCCCGGCCGATGACGCGTGCCCGGTGGGGCCGCATCATCAACATCGCTTCGGTCAGCGGCATCATGGGGAACGCCGGGCAGGCCAACTATTCCGCCGCCAAGGCAGGCATGATCGGTCTGACCAAAACACTAGCCCGGGAATTTGCCTCGCGCAGTGTCACCGCCAACGTCGTCGCCCCGGGTTTCATTAAGACGGACATGACCACCGACTTCGTCAACGACGCCGAGGTCTCCGCGAAAATATTGGAGGCCGTTCCGCTCAAACGTTTTGGCGAAGCCGCCGACATTGCCAATATGGTCGCGTTTCTTGCCTCCGAAGAGGCCAGCTACATCACAGGCCAAGTTTTTACCGTTGACGGCGGCATGGCGATGTGAAGCCTGACTTCACGAATTTTCCATCACATGGCAGACCAAAAAACTATCGAACAACGCGTTAAGGAAATCATCGTTAACCAGCTTAACGTGAATGAGGAGCAGATCACGCCGACGGCCTCCTTCCTTGATGACTTGGGTGCCGATTCGTTGGACACCGTCGAGCTCATCATGGCCTTTGAAGAGGAGTTTAAGAGCGAAATCAAAGGTGAGATTCCTGAGTCCGATGCGGAGAAGCTCCAAACCGTCGGTCAGGTCATTGATTACATCAAGGCCAAGGCGGGCGCGCAGTAATCGGCCTCACTTTCCTGCGTTCCGCCACTTCCCTTGCCGGATGAGCTGGTGGGACGCTTTTTGTTTTTCACCCTCGCGCAGTCTTGGAAACCGGCAACGCAATTCCCCCGGCTCGAAAAGTCGTCGTCACCGGCTTGGGTGTCGTCGCATCACTCGGCCACAACGTGGCGGATTTTTGGGCCGCGCTAGTGGCTGGAAAATCCGGCGTTCGTCGCATCGCGCGTTTTGATCCGTCGGAGTTCGCCAGCCAGATTGGAGCCGAGGTACTGGATTGGGATGCGGCGCAGCACATGGACCCGAAGGAGGCGCGGCGCAATGATCGCTACACCCAATTCGGCGTGGTAGCGGCTAAGGAAGCCGTGGGTGATTCGGGGCTCGAACTTCGCGGCGAAGACGGCGATCGCGTCGGCGTGATGATCGGTTCGGGGATCGGTGGCATGCACACCTACGAATCGCAACTGCGTGTGCTGGACGAGCGCGGCGCGCGCAAGGTCTCGCCGTTCACCATTCCCGCGCTGATCGGCAACATGTGTTCCGGCATGGTCGCGATCGAACACGGTGCGCGTGGGCCGAATTTCGGCCTTGTCTCGGCCTGCGCCACTGGCACCCATGCGATCGGCGAGGCGGCCCATGCGATCCGCCGCGGTGATGCCGATGTGATGATCGCGGGCGGCAGCGAGGCGGCCGTCACGCCATTCGCCTATGCCAGCTTTTGCGCGATGAAAGCGATGAGCACGCGCAACGACGAGCCCATGCGGGCCAGTCGCCCCTTTGATCTCAATCGAGACGGCTTTGTGATGGGGGAGGGCGCGGGTATTTTGGTGCTCGAATCACTCGAGCACGCGCAAGCACGCGGCGCGCGCATTTACTGCGAGCTCGCCGGTTACGCGGCAACCTGCGACGCGTTTCATATCACGCAACCCGATCCGGAAGGGAAGGGGTTGTCTTTGGCGATGAGCCGCGCGCTGAAAACCAGCGGTCTCGCTCCCGACGACATTGATTACATCAACGCACACGGCACCTCCACGCCCTACAACGACAAGTTCGAGACGCTCGCGATCAAAAAGGTTTTCGGCGAACATGCCGCGCGGATTCCGGTTAGCTCGACCAAGTCCATGACCGGCCACTTGCTCGGCGCGGCCGGCGGTATAGAGTCGGTTATATCCGGCAAGACGATCGAGACCGGCATGCTGGCGCCGACCATCAACCTCTCCGACCCCGACCCC
>JADLBI010000085.1 GCA_020847775.1 Opitutaceae bacterium | reverse complement strand
TCCCACGTTCCCACGCGCAAATCCGGCGAATACCAGACCGTCAATCTGGCGGCGGACTACATGCGGCAGCTCAACCGTGACTGGGTGCTGATCGGCGCCGCCGCATTGGAAGCACAGCATGTCGTGACCTTCGATGCCCTCAATCACATCGGCGGCACGGGCACGCTCAAGCTGCACCGCAAATTCGGCCTCGGCCCCTACGCCCCGGTGCTGGAGCTCAGCTCCGCGCTGGCGATCTACCAATTCGACGAAACCAGCCGCAGCGGCTGGCAATTCACCGGCGGGATCGGCATCGCGAAGCGTTTCACCGATATGCTGCGCCTCTCGGCCCGCGCCGCCGCGGTGGAGTATTTGGCCCGGCGCGAACTCTACGATGCAAGCAGCCGCGAACTCGTATTGGAGGGCGATTGGGATATCACCGACCGTTGGCGACTGTCGCTCGGCGGCGGCCGCCGGTGGGGCGAATATCTGGCCAACGCCGCATGGAAAATCTGGGCCCAGGCTATCGACGGACAAGTCGGCCCGGTCATTCAGGCACACTACCGCAGTTTGCCTTGGGAAGTGACTAACACCTACGGCCCGGGTTGGGTGGCCTACCGCGTGCGCGACAGCCACACGGACCTCTGGTGGGCCGAACTCTCCCCCGCCCTGACCGACCAAACCTCACTGGCCTTGCGCTACGAATTTGCGCGCGTGACCAACGCTGTTGGCATCAAATACGATTTATCCTATTGGACTGTCGGCGTGCACCACCAGTTCTGACCCCATGCGCCTCTCCCTTCCCCTCATATTCGTCCTGGTCATCGGTCTTAGCCTGCGCGCTGAAACCGCCACCATCTCGTTTCAATTGCACGCCCAGGCGGGACCCTTGGAAAACGCCGTGGCCTCGCTCATGCCGCTCGATTTCGCGCCACCGCCGGCCGCGGATGACGGCCAAACGAAAGTCGCCCAGGAGAACAAGGAATACGAACCCTACGTCACCGCCATCCGCGCCGACACCACCGTGCGTTTCCCCAACCACGACAGCGTGCAGCACCACATCTATTCGATCTCGAAGGCCAAACGTTTCGAGAAACCGCTTTATGCCAGCGGCGCCTCGGAGACGGTGTTTTTCGACCACACCGGCGTGGTGACCCTCGGCTGCAACATTCATGATTGGATGGTTGCCTACATCGTCGTTTTGCCCACGCCGTGGTTTGTGAAAACCGGACCCGACGGCACCGCCGCCCTGCAAGGCATGCCGCCCGGACGCTATCGGCTCGAAGTCTGGCATCCGCGCCTAGCCAAGCCTCTGAGCAAGGAAATCACCCTCGCCGCCGGGTCGAACCCCGGCGAAACGCTTGACTTCAAGCTCAAGCCCGACCGGCGCATCCGCCGCGCCCCGTCTGGCACCTCCGGCGGTTACTAGCCAGATGTTCCGCTTCCGTCGTTTTCGCACCCGGTTATTGGTCATCATCCTCGGCCTTCTGGTCGCTTCGCTCGGCACGTCTTACGTGCTGCTCACCCGGGCGAATCGCTCCAATGCGATCGCGCACATCGAAGCCAGCCTCGCCTCCGCGATGGATGTTTTTCGCTTTTCGGCGGAGCTCCGGCAACAACGCCTCGCGCAAAGCGCGCAAGTGGTGAGCGCCGACTGGCCGCTGCGCACCCTGTATTTGCAGGACGAACTTGACCGTGAGACCATCTACTCGCTGCTCCTGAGTTACGCCGACCGGTTACAGGTGCCCATTATTGCGGCCTTTGATGCCGAAGGGGAACTACTGGCCAGCACCATAAAGGGCGGGACCACCGCCGACATCGTTCCCTTCCGCCTATTGGCCGCCAAGGCCGACGCCGACGCCACCGACTACGCTACCGGATTCGCCTACTTGAACCGCGAGCTGCACGGGCTGGTCATCGTGCCCCTCTACGCCCCGCGTCCAATGATCATCGGTTGGCTGGGCGTGGCCTTCCCCATCGACAACGCGCTAGCCCAGAGCCTCAAAGGCACGACGCAAGCCGACATCAGTTTTCTTGGTCTAGACGATTCCGGTCGTCGGATGCTCGCCACCACATTGCCCGCCGATCAAGCCGCAGCCGTAGCGGCCTTGTCACCCGCCGACCCCGGCCTGCAAACCCGCACCAGCATAGAAACAATCGCGGGGGAGCCCTGCGTCACCTTGAGCGCCCCACTCGCCTTGCTCAACAGCCCACCCGCCGGCATCGAATTGCAGCGCTCGCTCAACGCCGAACTCGCCCCCGCCCGCGAGCTGGAGAACCTCATATTGTTCGTCTCACTCGCTGCGCTCGCGCTAGCGTCACTTGCGGCTTTTGGCGTCGCGCGCGGTGTCAGCCAGCCCGTGCAAGAACTAGCCGAGCATACAGCGATCATCGCGCGTGGTGACTACACCACACGCCTGCACCCACACCGCGTGGACGAGTTCGGCCAGCTCGCCGCCAGCTTCAACCGCATGAGCGAGGGCCTCGCCGAGCGCGACCGCGTGCGCGATCTGCTCGACAAAAACGTCTCGCCTGAAATCGCCGCGCAACTCCTGCGCGACGGCGCGGTGCTCGGCGGCGAGGAGCGCGTCGTTACCGTGCTGTTCGCCGATTTGCGCGGCTTCACCACGCTCAGCGAAACTCTCCCGCCACGCGAACTCATCGCCCTGCTCAACCGTTTCCTCGAGCGCATGAGCGCGGAAATCGAGCGCCACGGCGGCGTCATCGACAAATTCATCGGCGACGCGATCATGGCCATCTTCGGCGCGCCCGTCGCCCAAACCGACGCCGCCGACCAGGCTCTGCGTGCCGCACTCGCAATGGAACGCGCGCTCTCCGACTTCAACATCGAGCTGCTCGCCGAAGGTCGCCCCGCACTCGCGATCGGCATCGGCATCAACACCGCGCCAGTGGTTGCGGGCAACATCGGCTCGCACCGCCGCTTGAATTATTCCGTCGTGGGCGACGGGGTAAACGTCGCCGCGCGACTCGAGGCGCTCACGCGCCACGCGGAATATCGCACCACGATTTTGGTCAGCGACGCCACCCTCTCCGCCGGGACCGGTCACTATCAAACCCGCAACCTTGGGGCGGTAATCGTCAAGGGTCGCGCCGAGCCGGTTCAAATCCATGCGCTAGATGGGATTGCCGAAGTTGAATCTTAGCGCTTTCCCACCCAACTCAGGCTTGCCTTACGCAGGATTTTTGCAATAAATTCCAAACTGCATTCCTCGATGCGCTTGATAGCCCCATTTGCCATATGAAAACCACGCTCACCCGGTTTCGCCATCTTCTCGGTTTGTCTGTCCTCGGCTGCATGGCCCATCACGCCAACGCCAATGTGGTCACCCCCATCACTTACCTTTGGACCGGCAACGGATCCGACAACAACCTCTACACTCCGGAGAACTGGGAGAACAACCAGCCACCACCGAGCACCGCAGGGAACCGGGCCGACGACATCACCGATACCATTCTGCGTTTCGGCCCGAATACCCGCACCTACGTCGAGTTTAACGACCTTTACGCGCATCAGCTCCTGTTCGACCTCATTGACACCCCCTTTGTTCTGAATGGATGGAACGGAGGCACGGTGCATCTCGGCAGCGGCGGCATCACCTACAACCCTGCGGCCACGAACTACGAGCCTTGGTCCAGAATTGAGGACAACATCGCCCTGCACGCCAGCCAGACTTGGAACATCACCGATGGAATCCTCGAAATCTACGGTGGCATCAGCGACAACTTGGGCTCGGGAAATTATGGCGATTATCAGGTCGAGAAGACGGGCGATGGCGAACTCCGGCTCAACGCCTACGGTTCAAGCGACTGGAGCGGCGGGCTCAAACTCAGTGGCGGCAAGGTGGTCATCAACACCAGTTACACCGAGGATTTGGACATGCTCGGTTATGGCCCGCTCACTTTCGCCGGGGGGGCGTTGGAACTTCACTCCGATTATTTTTCTGAATATTATACCGAACTGAGCCTGAACAACGACCTCATCAGTCAAGGCGTCGTCGCCATCCATTCCGACAAGGATCTGCTCTTCAGTTTGGATAGCGACGTGTTTCGCCTCGATGCCGACACCACGCTCCGATTCTCCGGCGGCACTTTCACCAATTTGCGTGACATCGAGGAAAACGAGACCGCGGGCGCGCTCTCACTGACCATCGACTCGAACGCCGCCATCGCCCATTACGGCGCCAGCTTCTGGACCGGCGGCACCCTGGTGGACCGGGGCGTCTTCATCTTCGGCGGTGAAAACAACCTGCCCGAGACCGGCACCATCCTCGTCGGCGAGGATGGCTATGTCGGCATTGGCGATTCCAACAGCACCGCGAACTTCATTGGCCAAATCGATCTCGTCAACTCGACCGGCACCATCGGCTTCGACAGCGATCCCGAGTCAGCAACCGGGCCGGACACGTTCACCGACACCATCAACCTCACCGGGGCCAACTCCAGTCTGCGCCTCGGCTCCGCCACGCAGGCCATCCTCGGCGACTCGACCAATTTCGCCACCTCGACCGAGCAGATCATCGTCGGCAGCACCGAGCCCTACCGTTTCGGCGGCGGCGGCGGCAGCCTCTTCATCGCCAGCCTGCTCACCGACGGCAACGGCCCCCGGAGCGTCGAAGTCCACTCCATCCCCGAGCTCCCACTGACCGTCTGGCTGCTCAACCCCAACAACGCTTTCACCGGCGGCGTGGATGTGGACAATTCCGCCCTCATTTTCGGTAGTGGCGCCCTGCCCAATTTCGACGCCGTCTCCGGGCCCAACGCCGTCGTCAACGGCATCGTCGGCATCACCACCACCGCAACCGGCTATGTAGGCACCGGCGATCACAACTTGGGCCAGGACTTTTTTGCCTATTTCCCAACCGACACCCCAGGCATCATCGGCTTCGACGTGTTCCCCGGCGACCAATCCCCCACCTCGCAAACCATCAACGATCTCGACACCAGCCGCTTCACCGCCGCGGCCATTGGCAGCTCCAGCAGCATACGCGACACCAATGGCAACGTTATCGCGCCCGGTCTGGAGCTCACCGGCAATCTCATCCCCAATGCCGATGGCACCCACCGCTTCGCCGCTTACAAGGGAGGCCTCATGGCGGTCCCGGGCAATCTCACCGGCAACCGCCTCATCATTGGCCGCCCGGACAGTATCGCGACCTTCGGCGACCGATACAGCGAAACGTATTCCACCGTTGTCATATCGGGTGACAACGACGGTAAACTGCAGAACGGCACTACCTTGTTCAG
>JADLBI010000084.1 GCA_020847775.1 Opitutaceae bacterium | reverse complement strand
TACGTAGCGGCCAAGAAACGTGAGCATGAGGAGGATCAGATTTCGAAACCCCAGTTTCGCCGAATCGAGTGGGAGCTGAAGCGTTTCCATAACCACTTTGGGAAATGCACGATGGCGGAGATCAAATCGGCTAACATTACGGCATACTTGGAGCTAGGTCACTCCACGCTAAAGACGTTTAACAATCGGCGCGGCGTCCTATCGACCTTCTTCAAGTTTGCGTTTCACCGCGGATGGATTGTCGAGAACACAATCCTGCGTGTGCCCCATCATCGCATTCGCACACGCCGAGGATCGGCCGTCACTTTCACCGCACAACAAGCGCGCGAACTTATGCACTTCGCTGAAACTCATGAAGACGGACGATGGGTTCCTTATTTCGCCATTTGCCTATTTGCCGGAGTGCGTCCCGGAGTCCCCGATGGGGAAATTACAAAGCTTCGTCCGGAGCACGTTTCATTGGACACGGGCATGATTCATATCCCAGCGACAGTGTCCAAAATTCGCGAACCACGTCGTATTACGATTCAGCCCAATCTGGAGGCTTGGTTGCGCGCCTATCCGCTGGATCGCTATCCACTGGTGGTGGGTAATTTTAAGAAGCGGCGAGAACGGTTCAAAGATCGCTTCAATCTCACGCACGATGTGTTGCGGCACACGTTCATTTCCATGTTCGTGGCAAAGTTTCGCTCCATCGGTGAAGCCGCCATCCAAGCCGGTAATTCTGAAAGCATTATTCGGAAACACTATCTCGATCTAAAAGCTCCCAACGAAGCCGAAGATTTTTTCTCAATCTTGCCAAAGAAGTGCGTGCACGCACTGCGTGATCACTCGGTTGACGCGTGATACCAATATATGGAAATCAATCCAACAATCACCAAGCCGAGCAATTCATTAATCGATATCATCGCACTTCAAAAGTCGGGTATCTTTCCAGTCGGTCGTGAGCCTTCGATTCGAACGCTTCGGGAGTGGACGCGACTGCGGCGCATTCCGCATCACCGCGTTGGGCATTTCGTTTATTACAATGCCTTGGAGGTCGATGCTCATATCCGAACGAAACTAAGAATACCTGCTCGTTGAGCATTCCGCGTCACTGCGTTATAAGTGGTTACTGCCGTCAATGTTGGCGACTCGCTCACCGAGCCCGAGGTTGTAGTCAGGTATCAACCTCATTTGAGGTGTTACTCAACGGCTGTGCCATGATTTACTAACGTATTGTGGGACAAGGCTGAGCCTCTGCTCGGATCAACCTCTGACGCTCCGCCTGCGGTAGCTGCCATGCTACAATATCACAGGACTGCACTCTTGTGTTCACCTCGGAGGAAACAACGGTAGAGCCGCGTGTGGGGACACTCTGATTAACCATATCATCTGAAATCCGACCCATCAGCAGCATTTACAATTCCGTTGAAGCTCGAAGCTGATGTAACGCAAATGGCGTGACGGCATCCGCCGCCACGCCGTCGTTTCTACAAATTTCTCCCTATGAGTTCAGCCGACGAGATCGAGCGAGTATTTTCCTGTGCTCTTCACCGCATCCCGAATCAGTTCGGGACCAAACGTCCCGGTCAGATCCCAAAGATGGTATGGGTAAAGTCCCGTCGGACCACCAATTCCGAATCCCTTGGATTCTGGGCACAGGCCGTCACTTTCGGCCGAGAAAGCACACGCGCCGCAGTAAGAGTTATCACATTGCACAAATTTCTCCCATTGGGCTTTGTTATAGTCTGACCATTGGTATTCTGCTTGGTAGACCAACCGAGTAATCAGCTCAAACAAAGAGGTCAGTTCTACCATGGCAGGAGAATCAAAGCCATGTTTGATAAAGCCGGTGCGGGCGGCCGACAGGAGTTGCGGGATGTTGATGCTGGTTGGAGTTTTCATGGTTTTCATTTTATTTGGTTATGTTGTCGAATATCAGGCACTCGCCTGCGTATCGAAAATCTGGATAAGTCTGACCGCGCAGAAGGCATGACGCCCGCAGCGGATGACTTTTACGTGGCCGGCGAGCAAATGCGCGAAGAGTTCCGCGAGTCCCTCGCCTTCGACGACTGCACAGGTGGAGCCATATTCCAGTACTAGGCGTTGGCCAGCGCCCTCGCGGAGTGTCGCCTTGGCAAGCAGCATCAGGGGCAGCGCCACGGCGTCCGCAGTTTCAAAGGTGGTGAAGCCGCCGCCACCGGCGGCATGCATTTCATAGGGACGGGAATCGGTAGTTGGCATGGGACGAGTTCTTTTCTATGTTGCGGTTGTCAACCGACTGGCCCGGCAGCACCCGCCGGCTCCATTCACCCAACCCGCGCAGCAGACCGCGCCACCACGAGTCGCGCAGGGCGGCGCGGACCGGAACTGAACCGGCTTCGTGCCTCGGCTCCTGCGCGGCGCGTTCCCAAGCCGGGGTCCGGTCGAGGGGCAGCAACCGCCCCAGCGGAAAATCCAGCGCCGCCTCGCGCTTGCCCTCCGGCAGCCGGCCCAAGAGAGTCGCCTTGTCCGGGGTGTGCAGGGCGCAACTGAGCCGACCCCGCGAACAGGCCACATACGCGGCCTTGGCGTCCAATCGCGCCGCCGCGACCACGACGTGGTCGCAGGTCTTGCTCTGCGAGCGGTGGCTCGTCACCGCGAAGCCGTGGGTGAATTGCTTGAATCGGTTCGTGTCGATGCGCCGGCCCTCCACCGTTTCAATCTGGCCATCCCGCACGGATGCGACCGTGAGCGTCTGGCCGTTGATGAGCTTGGCCGCCGACGCGTTGGCGCGGACCAGCAATTTGTCGCCGGGGCAGATTTCCAATGGTTTGGTCGTGGCCACCGAAAACCCGGCACGCACCAGCGGAAGGCAGCGCTCCCCGCCCGGGCCTTGCAGCCAGACCTTGCCGCCTTCCACCCGGGAGACGGTGGCGAAGTCCCCGCGTTTGAAACCCGCCATCGCCCGGTCGAAACTGACGATGAGCCCTGGCGTGTAATTTGTGGCACGGGCCAACTGCGCCTTGGTCCAAGACAGGGGCTCATGCGTGGAAACAACCTCGCCCGGTTGCAGCACCCCCCGGGCCTTCAGTTCGTTTCGTAGCAAATCCGTAAAGGCATGGTTTTCCTCCCAAGTGGGTGTGACGGCCAGCACTGAGCCCAGCCGCCGGCCCTCGTCAGACAATTTCAGGAAGTCGCCGACGGCCGCGCGCAGGTAGTCAGCGCGGCCCTCCTGAATCCACCCGAGCTTATCCAGCCGTTCCAACCCGGCCTTGGCCGACCCGGTGGCCATGTGCCGGACCGCTTCCCGGTAGGCGGCCACCGTCTGGCGGCGGATGTCCGTGAGTTCGACCCGGTGCAGCGGGGCATGCGTTTCCAGAATCCGCAGAAAATCCCCGGCCTCGACCGAGGCATGCTGCCGGCTGTCGCCGAGGAAGATGACCCGGGCTTGGTGGCGTTCCGCCAGTTGGAGGATTTCCGCGCCCTGACGGTTGGAGGCCAGCCCCGCCTCATCCACGACGAGGACCGCCCCGCGCAGATCCTCGCGGCCCGCGCTTCTGGCCAGAAACCCCGCCACGGTGTCGGCTGTCATGGCGTCATGACGCAACGTCTCGACCGCGGAGGTGGTC
This sequence comes from Opitutaceae bacterium, assembly GCA_020847775.1. GTDB lineage: Bacteria > Verrucomicrobiota > Verrucomicrobiia > Opitutales > Opitutaceae > Cephaloticoccus. Next base: position 260 of record JADLBI010000084.1, on the reverse strand, counting down.
GGCGCACAGATATGCACCCGTTGCCCGCCGACAACCAGCGAACGATGCAGCGCCTTCAAGGTCGTCGTCTTGCCCACACCGGCGGCACCGCGTAGGCATACGACATGATTGCAGGAAGCGAGGAGTTCGCCGACGGCCCGCCGCTGCTCCGCCGACAGGCCCTCAATCGCCGCGCCATCTGGACGACCCAACTCAGCAAAGCGTCCGTTGGTTTTATGGATAAACTCACCCGCCCAACGTTCCTGCCGGAGTCCGCTCCG
>JADLBI010000083.1 GCA_020847775.1 Opitutaceae bacterium | reverse complement strand
TGCGCGTCGGTGATCTCCTTCGCGGTCGCCTTGGCGGCTTCCTCGTTGAGGTCCACGCAGACCACGTGCGCGCCTTCCTTCACCAGGCGGTGCGCGGTTTCCTTGCCGATGCCGGAGCCGGCACCGACGACGATGATCGTCTGGCGGGCGAGTTCCTTCTCAGCGGGCATGCGCTTGAGCTTCGCCTCTTCGAGCAGCCAGTATTCGATGTCGAAGGCCTCCTGTTGCGGCAGGGCGATATACTTATCAATCGCCTCGGCACCGCGCATGACTTCGACGGCGCAGTTATAGAACTCGGCGGTGACGCGGGACTCCGACTTGTCCGTGCCCCAGGCGATCAGGCCGAGACCGGGGATGAGCACGACGGTCGGGTTCGGGTCGCGCTGCGCGGGCGAGTTGGCGTGTTTGCACTTCGCGTAATAGGCGGCGTAGTCCTTGCGGTAGGCAACGAGGCCGGCGGTGAGTTTGGCCTTGAGCGCGGCGAGGTCCTCAGCCTGCGGGTTCCAATCCACGTAGAGCGGCTTGATCTTGGTGCGCAGGAAGTGGTCGGGGCAGCTCGTGCCGAGTTCAGCGAGGCGCGCGGCGTCCTGCGAGTTGACGAAGCGCAGGATCTTCGCGTCGTCCTGAATCGTGCCGATGAAGCGTTTCTGCTGCGACACCTGCCCGCGCAGCCAAGGGAGGATCGCGGCGAAGGTCGCGCGCCGCTGGCCTTCTTCGAGCGTCTGGTATTTCGCGCCGCCGAAGGCCGCGGCGTCGCCGCCCTTCGCGGCGTATTTCGCCTCGATGTAGGCGGAGGCTTTCTCAATGCAGTCGAGCGTGTAGGTGTAGCAGGCCTTCTCTTCGTCGTCCCACGAGATGAAGCCGTGCTGGCCCATCATGATCGACTTCACCTTCGGATTCGCTTTGCAGATTTCCTGCATGGCGAGGCCGAGCTCGAAGCCGGGGCGCATCCACTTCACGTAAGCCATTTCGCCGCCAAAGATTTCCTGCGTGAGCTTCTCGCAGTTGGCCGAGGCCGCGATCGAGATGATCGCGTTGGGGTGCATGTGATCCACGAACTTCGCCGGGATGAAGCTGTGCAGCGGCGTGTCAATGGACGAGGCGCGCGGGTTGAGGTTGAACGTGGTGTGCGTATACATGCCCACCATGTCGTCCTCGGCCTGCGACTTGAGGCCCTTGTCCTTGCGTGCGGCGTAAACTTTTTGGAGCGCGATGAGCTTGTCCTGGTAGAGCGACGAGAAGTTCTCGCGCTTCGAGGTGCGGAGGTCGCCGCCGGAGCCTTTGACCCAGAGGACTTCGACGTTTTCGCCGGAGAGCGGATCTTTTTCAACGAGCTTGGACGACGTGTTGCCGCCGCCAGTGTTGGTGACGCGTTGGTCGCTGCCGAGGAGGTTGGAGCGATAGACGAGGCGCTCAACCTGATCGAGCGACGCGGCTTTGGCGTCATCCCAGAGATAATTCACATATTGGTAGGTTTTCATATTAAGACGGAAAATTACTAACGAAGGCCAAGGGCCTTTTCACGGTAGTGCTCGTCGGGGCGGCCGGCAATGCGCGCAACCGTCGCGGCGGAAAGGAATCGCGGCGCGCCCAAACTGGCGGAGCGTGCGTAGATTTCGGCGGCTTTAACCGCCATGAGCGTGGTGGCGAGCACGGCCTGCGGTGTGCCGCCGAGCGCGATGAGCCCGTGGTTTTCCAGCAAGATCACGCGCGGCGGACGCGCGGTGCGCTTGATAAAGGCCGTGACCGCGCGGCGAATCGCCTGCGCGAGTTTGAGCCCGGGATCCACGTAAGGCACGAGCACGGACTCCGCGCCGCAGCACACGATCTCATCTGGACACATACGCTTGGTCGCAAAGGCGCGCGCGTGCCGCGGAGAGCAGAGGATGCCGTTGACCGCGACCGGATGCGTGTGGCCGACAAAGTTCACACCGGGCAACGTAAGTAACCACGCGTGAAACATCGCCTCGACCGAGGGCTTGCGCGCAGTGCTATTGGTCCGCGCCGCAAGCAACGCCTCATCCACCTCGGCGTCGGTCTTTTTGCCGGCATCAAGCATCGAGACGAGCGCATCGAACCGGCATTCAGTCACCGACGCCACGTCGAGTGTGGCGAGATTCGAGCCGCTGGCCTTGACCACAAACATGTCGGCGGAAACGCGCGCAGAAGTGTTACCCTCGCCCAAAATGGCGAGGTGGCGATCCTCCCGGCCTAGCTGGTGGGAAAGGTCGAGGAGTTGCGCGATCTCGGGGTGTGGCATGTTGGGGACGTTTATAAAATGATAGATTTTGATAGATTTCCACCAAAAACTTTCAGATGGGCGGAAACATGACCGATTTGCGGGCAGGACAGTCCGAAAACCAAACCCCGCAACTTCTGCCTGTCATTCTGAGCGCAGCGAAGAATCCAACCCCTCGCTCGCAGTCGGACAATTCTCTGGATTCTTCGCTGCGCTCAGAATGACAAATGACTTGGACAACGGGGGTATCGAAGGCGGGATACGGCGATCCCGCCCTACATTCCAATCTACAGCAGCATGCAATCAATCAGCCGCGTCTCATCGATCCACGCGGACATCACCATGAGGCATTCGCCGGGGACGACTTCGCGGACCGGCTCCATTGTGGTCGGGTTGACGATGGCAATGTAGATGACGCGCACGCGACGTTGCTGGCCGAGGATGTGGGTCGCCTCGGCGATGAGGCGGTCGGGGATGCGCACGCCGGACGCGGCCATTTCCTTGGCCTTGGTCAGCGCGCGAGGAATCGCCAAAGCCTCTTGCCGCAGACTGGGCGTGAAGCCGCGGTTATTCAGCCCGCAAGCGAGCCCGTCGGGATCGCGCACGGTCGGCACGACAATGACCTCGGCACCAAATTCGAGATCACGAATCATCTTGCGCACGACGGCGGCGCGCGGCGCGGTCTTTTGGCCAAAGTAAACCGACCGTGGCTGCACGATGTTGAGTAATTTCGCGGTAAGCGTCGTCACGCCGCGAAAATGCGTCGGCCGTGACACGCCGCAGAGTGGTTTCGCCAACGTCTCTTCGATCACATAGGTCGAATAAGCCGCCGGATACATCTCCTCGACCGGGGGCGCAAAAACCACCGTCGCCCCGGCCTCCGCGCACAATTGGCGATCTGCCGCGCTATCCTGCGGGTAATTGGCCATGAGCTCGTTGGGCGCGAATTGCAGCGGGTTCAGAAAGGTCGCCACCACGACGATCTCCGCCTGCGCGGCCGCTGCGCGTATCAAAGCAGTCTGTCCGATGTGTAGCCCACCCATGGTCGGCACGAGGGCGACATGGCGACCCTCGGCGCGCCACGTGGCGGCCAGCCGTTTCATTTCCGGGACGGTCTCGACGATTTGCATGGGGGAATGACGCGTTCAGGCAACGTCGGGCTTGAACTAAGTTCAACCCGGCGGTTTGTTCAAGTTTTTCGCCGCCACACCACCCTTTCCTTTATCCACCCATGATCCGCATCAACGAGAACTACACCAAGCTCAAGGCTTCCTACCTTTTCAGCGACATCGCCAAGCGCGTCGCCGCCTTCACCGCCGCCAATCCCTCGAAGCCCGTCATCCGCCTCGGCATCGGCGACGTCACCGAGCCACTCCCCGCCGTGTGCCTCGAAGCCTTCCACGCCGGCGTCAACGAACTCGCCGACCGCGCCACTTTCAAGGGCTACGGCCCCGAGCAAGGCTACGCGTTTCTCCGCGAAGCCATCGCGCAGCACGATTACGCCGCGCGCGGCTGCGCCATCGCCGCCGACGAGATTTTCGTCTCCGACGGCTCGAAGTGCGACTGCGGCAACATCCAGGAAATCTTCGGCCACGACATCCGCCTCGCCATCCCCGACCCCGTTTACCCCGTTTACGTGGACACCAACGTCATGGCTGGTCGCACCGGCGCCAACGTCAACGGCCGCTACGAAGGCATCACCTACCTCGAAAGCACGCCCGCCAACGGCTACGTGCCCTCTATCCCGAGCGTCGCCACCGACCTCATCTACCTCTGCTTCCCCAATAACCCCACCGGCGCGGTCGCCACCAAGGCCCAGCTCGCCGCGTGGGTCGCCTACGCCAAGGCCAACCAAGCCATCATCCTCTTCGACTCCGCCTACGAAGCCTATATCCGCGATCCGCAAATCCCGCACTCCATCTACGAAATCGAAGGCGCACGCGACGTCGCCATGGAGTTCCGCAGCTACTCGAAGACCGCCGGCTTCACCGGCACGCGTTGCGCCTACCTCGTCGTCCCGAAGACCCTCCAGGCCTACGACGCCGCCGGTAACGCCCACTCCGTGCACGCCCTCTGGAACCGCCGCCACACGACCAAGTTCAACGGCGTCTCGTATCCCGTCCAGAAAGCCGCCGCCGCCATCTACACCGACACCGGCAAGCAGCAGGTGAAGGCGATGACCGACTTCTACCTCGGCAACGCCAAGCTCATCCGCGAGGCGATGTCCGCGCTCGGCCTCAAATGCGTCGGCGGCGACAACGCGCCCTACATTTGGATCAACACCGGCACGGATTCGTGGAGCTTCTTCGACAAACTCCTCAACGAAGCCCAGGTCGTCTGCACCCCCGGCGCCGGCTTCGGCAAGTGCGGCGAAGGCCACGTCCGCATCAGCGCCTTCAACTCCCGCGAAAACGTCGTCACCGCCCTCGACCGCATCGCGCAGGCACTGAAGTAAAGGTGGGGCAGGCCGCCGACAACGGCGGCCTCACTTCACTGGCAGCGCCGCGACGACATCATCGCCGAGTGCGTCAACCGCGCTGCTCAGCGCTTGCACGAGCGCGCCGAAATCACGGCCGTCCCACGGCGTTTCCCGCGGACTGAAAATGCGGCGGGCCACGAGCCTACCCTCGGCACTAGGCGCGGTGATTTCGATCACGGCGGAAAACCGCGTCACTGTCGCACCGGCCTGATGCGCGCCCTCGCAGCGATTGATACTGATCGCCACATCGTAGTCGCGCTCTTGATCAAACGGAAATCCCTCAGTGAAGACGCGACCAACCCGCCCATCGGCGAGCAAGCGGTGGCGCACGAGCTGCGCTATATTGTCGGCCAACGGCTCGGCCCAGCGCGCAACATCATGGTAGGCGAGTTCGTTTTCCCCGCGCCGCACCACGATCGAACCCTTTTGCAGGTAGGGCGCGAGCTTGATTTTTTTCAAACCAAGTCGGAGCCCGTGATCGGCCGGGGGCGCCGCGGTTACCAGCGGCGATCCCGTCAACACATAGTAACGCGTCAGATCGGCCTGCGGTGCGGGCACGATCGAACAGCCCGCCAGCCCGAGCAGGGCCGTGAGCAACATCCATGGGGCGGCAAAACGTGTCTTCATGGTCATTCGGGTTGTTTACGTCCGGCGAGTAACGCCTGAGGATTGCGTTCGAGATAGTCGGCCAAGCGCTGCACGGCGTCAGCCGCGGCGGAGAGTTTGTCAAAGGCCTCGGCGGAGTCTGTGCCGAGATCGTGCTGGGCGTTGAGAAATTTTCGCAGCGTCTGCGAGGCCGCGTTGAAGGACGCGAGCGTCGTCTTGGTCTGCTCAAGCGCCTCGTTGAGTTTGGCCGCGGTGGGCTCGACCTGTTGGTCAAGCTTGCCCACAAGGCTCTTCAATTCGATCGCGGCGGCGTTGAGGTTGGCAATTGCGCCCCTTGTTTCTGGCGAAGCCGCCAAGGTGCTGATCGAGTCCGCCGCCGCGGTCCACTTGGCGACGAGGGTTTCGAGTTCAAGCTTGTTGAGTTGTCCACGCGCGTCGGTGACAAAACCACGCAAGTCCTCCGCCAAGCCCGCGAAATCCACCTTTTTTACATTCGTCAGGATGTCCGAGAAATTCGCCTGAAATTCGGAAAAAGCTGACGGCACATAAGGCACAACTGCGTATTTCTCGTCCGCGGCGCGGTGCGTGTTGGGATAAACCTTCGGGTCCATGAAACCCAGCTCCACGTAGAGCAACCCGGTCGCCAGTCCGATCACGCCAATCTGCGCGCGCAGGCCGTCGTCGATCATGTTTTGCAGGACATCTCGCTTCGTAACGTCTAACTCCTTGTCCACACTGTCCTTGATGACGTTGCGGTTGAATTCGCAGACGACGCGGACGACGGATTGTTTACGCGCCGGGTCGAAACGCACGTTTAGGTCCACCACACGGCCGACACGCACCCCGCTCAATTTGACCGGAGACCCCAGATCGAGGCCGCTGATCGACTCGTCAAAAAAAACCACGAAGCGCTGCGGTTTGGAAAACAGGCTGAAGCTGCCGAACGAAAGCAGGGCGATCACGCCGAGCGCGAAGGCACCAATCACGAATGCGCCGACTACGGCGGGGCTGACCTTGGTTTTCACGGACATTGAGGTTTAGGAGGGTTTGAGGAAATGGACAGTTTTAATCACGCCGACATCACACTTGATTCTCCACTCGGTCGCCGCGGTGCAGAAACTCCGTCACGCGGTGATCCTTGCTACTGCGCGCCAGGCCTAATGGCGCGCCCTCGGCGATGATGCCTTGCTCGGCCTTGTCGAGCATGATGACCCGGTCGGCGATGCTGAAAATGGACGCTAGCTCGTGTGACACCACCACCAACGTCGTGCCGAACAGTTCGCGGATCTGCAGCACCAGCTCGTCGAGCTTGCGCGAGGTGATCGGATCGAGCCCGGCGGATGGTTCGTCGAGAAACACGATCTGCGGGTCCAGTGCCAGCGCGCGCGCGAGGCCCGCCCGCTTCTTCATTCCACCGCTGATTTCCGCCGGATAGTAGTCCTCGAATCCGGTGAGCCCGACCTGCGTGAGCTTGAGCGTGGCGATCTCCTCGATCTCGCGCCGGTTGAGCTGCGTGTATTCCTCCAGGGGCAGCGCCACGTTCTCGCGTAATGTGAGCGAGCTCCACAACGCCGCGCTCTGGTAGAGCACGCCAAAGGTCTTGAGCCGCTCGCGCCGGCCGACCGCGTCGGCATGATCAATCTTCTGCCCGAAGAACCGCACTTCGCCGCCCAGCGGTCGGTTGATGCCGATGAGGTTCTTGAGCAGCGTGCTCTTGCCACAACCGGAGCCACCGATGATGAAAAAAATTTCCCCGGCCCGCACTTGAAATGAGATATTTTTAAGCACCACTCGACCCTCATAGCCGCAGGTCAGGTTGGTCACTTCGATGGCGGGCGCGTGAATATTATCGGCCATGGTTCAAATACCCAAAATGTCGAATAGCACCGCGTAAATCGCGTCCGCCACGATAATGAACAAAATGCCCGTCACCACGGCCGAGGTCGCCGCTAGGCCCACGCCCATCGCACTGCGCTCTGCTTGCAACCCACGCAGACAGCCCGCCACGCCAACGATGACGCCGAAGGTCGCGGCCTTGATCATGCCCGCCATCACGTCCGACATGTCCACGATCGTGAGCATCTCCACCCAATACGCCGCCGGTGGGATATCTAGCACACCGAGCGCGATGAACATGCCGCCCACGATGCCGAGGCAGTTCGCATAGAGCGCGAGCAGCGGCATCATCAGGCACAGCGCCACCAAGCGCGGCATCACCAAAAAATCCACGGGCGAAATGCCGAGCGTGTTGAGCGCGTCGATCTCCTCGTTCGCCTTCATGTTGCCGAGGTGCGCCGCAAACGCCGCGCCGGTGCGCCCAGCCAGCACGATGGCCGTCATGAGCGCGCCCATCTCGCGCACCATCGAGATGCCCACGAGATCCGCCACATAGATATCGCCGCCGTATTGCCGCAGGATGAGTGCGCCGGTGTAGGCCAGCGTGAGGCCGACCAGCAGGCTGATCAGGCTCACGATCGGCAGCGCCATCGCGCCGCACTGCTGCATCTGTTCCAGACAATCGGCCCAGCGAAATTTGCGCGGGCGCTTGATCAAATTAGCCAGCCCGAGCGCGCATTCGCCCACGAAGGACGAGATTTCCTGGACCTTGCGCCACGCGTCGAGGGTCGCATGGCCCACCGTGATGAAAAAATTTTCCGAACGGTCGAACGGCACGCTCGTCTCGTGCGAACGCGACAACTGGCCGAGCATCTCCCGCACCTTGTCCGGCAGCCCGCTCAAATCACAATACGCCCCCATCACCCGGCACCACTGCTGTGTATCAAACAAGAACAGCAACAGCGAGCTGTCCCATCTCTCGAGTTGCGACACATCGAGCCGCACCCGGCGCGGTTCTTGCCCCTGCACCACTGCGCCCCAATGCGGGCGGGGTTCGGTGACGCGCCAGACGCCCGCGAGCGTCACCATCGCCAAATCCCCCTCCATCTCAAGAGATACGCGGGCTGACGTAACGGCGGCGGGGGCTGGCATGCGCATCCGTTGTAACGGTCTCCAGCCAAAGCAAAACCTAAAAATACTCGTGCCCATGCGTAGAAGTCCCCGGCCCGCCGGTAATATATAATTTTACGTTGCGAACGCCCTGCCGCACTCCGGCATAGTCGGCGGCGGCGAATCTGTCAATCTGCCCGGCTCATGCCTTTTCAAACCGTTCTCTGCGACCTCGACGGCACGCTGGTGGATGCGTTCACCACGATCCACCGCGCCTACTGCCATACGCTGCCGCAATTCGGCAGACTTGAGCCCACCATGGCCGAGGTGCGCGCCGCTGTCGGCGGAGGTCTGCGCCATGCCATGGCGCGGTTTCTCCCCGAAGAGCAAATTTCGGCCGCGATCGGAGTGCACCAAGCCTACACTGCCCGGATTCTGCTCGAAGACGTGCACGCGTTACCTGGCGTGTTGGCGCTATTGCAGGCGCTGCACGCGCGCGGCGTCACGCTGGCGGTTTACACCAACAAGCACGGCGATGCGGCGCGCCGCATCTGCGCTCACCTCGGCTTCACGCCTTGGCTCCATGGTATCTACGGCGCCGGCGATACCCCCTGGCTCAAACCCGAGCCCGAACTCGCCGCATATGTGTTAGGCGAGCTCAAGGCCAGTGCCGCCACCACGCTGCTGGTCGGCGATTCGCCCTTTGATATCGAATCCGCGCACAACGGTGGATTCCCCTGCTGGACCGTCACCACCGGCACACACGATGCGGATCAGCTTGCTGCCGCCAAGGCAGATCGGGTGTTTCCCGACTTGGATGCGCTCGCCCGCGAACTGTATCCACTCGTCCGCCAAGCCTGATTTGGGGCGATATTCACCCGCGCACGGTCGGGTGCGCCTGCAAGCGGTAGCGGCGTGGACTCATGCCGTGGCGTTGGCGAAACAGCGTGTAGAAGTGCGAGATATTATTAAGCCCGCAATCGAACATGATCTCCAATATCGGCCGCGCGGTTTCCGCAAGTTGCCGCGCACTGTGGTCCATCCGCGCCTCGTTCAACAAATCCGTCGGCGTGCGGCCCAGCCATCGTCTCGTGGCGCGCGCGAAATGTGACGGGCTGCGCCCAGCCAGCCGGGCCAGCGCGGGAGTGCCGCCGACCAACACCTCGGGCTGCGCCAGATGACGCTGCGCGCGCAGCAGCCAGTCTGGCGCCGATGTGACGGCCAACCGCGGGCTGGTCGCGCGCAATTGCGGCAGATCCATCAAAAACCCATCCAACGCCACGCGCGGCCGACTCATGTCCGCCAGCCGCTCACTCCAGTGATTGAGCAAGGCCAAGGCGCGCGCATCCACCGGCCACACTCGGCCTGCCATGGGCTGTTCAAACCAATCCGACTCGCGATCAAAATAGCGCGCGCGAATCCGTGTCCAGCTCGCGCTCGGAAACGCCAAATTAATGATGCGCAACGGCGCATGATCCGTGCCCGACACGCTGTGGCGATCCGCCGGACGGATCAGGTGCAGCCCGCCGGGGCGCAACGGCTGGGTTGCTCCATTGCACCGATGCACGCCTTCGCCGCGCAGGACCCAGAAAATCTCGTGGTAATCGTGATCGTGATAGCGCGCGCCCTGCGCCGCCGCCAAATCCGTGCGCGCGAAGTGATACGCCTCACCGGGGCGCACAAAATCCTTTAGCCGAAATCGGACAGGAGCCACGTTCATGAGCAATATAACACAATAAATTGCCGCTTTATGGCAAGATTTGCGCACTTTATGATGCTATAACACAAAGCATGGTTGCACCCTCCCCCACCGCCAATCCCCGCCACCGGCTCACCACCGCCGAGGTGGACACCTATAATCGCGAAGGTTACCACATCTTCCGCGACCAATTGTTTCCCCGTGCCAAATTTGACGGGTTGAAGCAAAGTTTCGAGGGCATCCTCAACAATCTCGACGCCGAGGTCCGTCCCGAATCGATGGACGTGCCGCATTTCCAACATCCACAACTCTTCGCATGGCTGTTCGCGGACGAAGTGCTCGATCTCGTCGAACCGATCATCGGCCCCGACATCGCGCTATTTTCCAGCCACTTTATCTGCAAGCCCCGTGGCAACGGCAAACGTGTGCCTTGGCACGAAGACTCGCACTACTGGAAAACCATGATCACGCCGATGGAGGTCGTCACCGTCTGGCTCGCCATTGATCCCTCGACCAAGCTAAACGGTTGCATGAACGTCGTGCCGCTCACGCACAACACAGGCAAACAAGGCTTCTCCGACTACGACGACCTCAAACCCGGCGAGGCGGTTTTCGCCGACGAGATCAAACCCGCGCAGCGCCATGCGGAGCGCGCCATCGCCATCGAACTCGAGGCCGGCCAATGCAGCCTGCACGACGGGCGTATCATCCACGGCAGCGAGCCCAACACGAGCGACATCCGCCGCTGCGGCTATACCATGCGCTATATGAGCAGCAAGGTGAAGCTCAACCAAGAGATGGCCGGCAGCTATCACCACATCTATCTCGCCCGCGGCCGCGATCTCGGCGGCAACACCTACGGCGACCCCACCAAGGCCTATCCCGAGCTCGCCCGCTTCCGCGCCAAACACGGTAAGAACGGCCATTGAGCGCGTCCGGCGTGGATTTATTGTCGTTACACGTGCACGTCGTCTGCGCCCACGGGCATTGATGCGCTTGGGATTCCAATTTCATATCGGATAACGATAACTAATGCGATTCACCAATCGCACTGCCTAGCCACCCGACCGATACCGAATCACCAAAGTGGGCCGCGCCACTGGGTGACGCTCTAGCCATCCAGGAATTTGCGGCGGCTTTCGGCTCATTACTTGACTTCAATCAAGGCAGGGGCACTCCTATTGCACTAGAGTGCGTAATATGAGCTTTGCTTCTACAGCACCGATCGATGCCAAGGCCACCAGCGTATTCCTGCCAAAGGAGCATGGTTCGTGGTCGCTGGCGTTGGAGCCACTGCTGTTCGGCTTGCTCGTGGCCTATTCACCAGCGGCAGGCGCGTTGGCGGTCGCCGCGGCGGCGGCATTTTTTATGCGTCGGCCAATCAAGCGGCTTGCGATCAAGCGTGAACCCGAGGCGGCGCGCGTCGTCATGCTCTTGGGTGCCTGCGCGGCGGGTGGATTGGCGGCGACGGTGGCGCTGGGCGGTTGGACTCCCCTGCTCTGGCTGCTGCCGACATTGCCCTTTGCGTGGTTGTTCGTGCACTGGGATAGCCAAAAGGAATCTCGCGCCACCCATGCCGAGCTCGCGGCCTGCGGTATTTTTGCGTTTCTGCCAGCAGTCATGGCCGAACAAGCCGGTCTGCCCAAGCTGACCGCCCTGGCCCTCTGCGTGTTGATGCTGGCACGCAGCCTGCCGACTGTCCTGATCGTGCGCACGTATTTACGACGCCGCAAAGGTCAGCGAATCGCGACCACGCCGGCGGCGGTCGTCACTGCAGCGACTTTGGCTGCGCTGCTGGCGCTGGGCGTCACCGGCCATATGCCGTGGCTGATTACCGCACTCGCCGCCGTCGGCGCATTGCGCCTGCTTTTACTGCTGCCTAAATTTCCGCCGGTGTGGTCGGCCCGTCGACTCGGCATCACCGAAGCCTGCTTTGGTGCGGCCTATGTCCTGACCGCGGGCCTAATCTGGCCGACCTGAATATGGTTTTCATTTCGCCAATACCCAACCACCCTCACGCACGCTTCTACGAACCCACGTCTCCATCAACCCCTCCTCTCCATAAACCCATGAATACACCCTCCCTAAAGACTGCCTGCAAGCTGCTCTGCGGCCTGCTGTTGACCAGCTGTTGGCTGACGGCCAGCGAAGGTTCCTTGGAAGCCGAAGGCCCGGTTACTCTACCACCTGAGGTGCTCGCCATGCCCATCGAAACTGCCGTGCTCACCGCACCGCCGCATGTGCCGCCACCCATCACGCGCAAACAACCCGCGCGCGTCGTCGTGCATCTCGAAGTGCGCGAAGTCGAGGCCCGCATCGCCGACGGCTCCACCTACACGTTCTGGACCTTTGGCGGCACCGTGCCCGGCTCGTTTATCCGCATCCGCGAGGGTGATGTGGTGGAGTTCCACCTCAACAACCACCCTTCATCCAAGCTCCCGCACAACATCGACCTGCACGCCGTCACCGGCCCGGGTGGTGGCGCGACTTCTTCCTTCACCGCGCCGGGCCACAGCTCGCGTTTCACCTTCAAGGCACTCAATCCCGGCCTCTTTGTTTATCACTGCGCCACCGCACCCGTGCCCATGCACATCGGCAACGGCATGTATGGCCTGATCCTCGTCGAGCCCAAGGACGGGCTGCCGCCCGTGGATAAGGAATACTACGTGATGCAAGGCGACTTCTACACCCAAGGCCGCTATGGCGAGCCTGGCCTGCAAACCTTCGACATGGCCAAATCGATCGACGAGCACCCCACCTAGGTGCTGTTCAACGGCTCGGTCGGTTCGCTCGTCGGCGACAATGCCCTCACGGCCAACGTCGGCGAAACCGTGCGCATCTACTTCGGTGTGGGCGGCCCCAACCTCACCTCCTCGTTTCACGTCATCGGTGAAATCTTCGACACGGTTTATCCCGAGGCGAGCCTGAGCACACCGCAACACAACATCCAAACCACGCTCGTGCCCGCCGGTGGCGCCAGTGTCATGGACTTCAAGGTCGAGGCTCCCGGCACCTTCGTGCTCGTGGACCACTCCCTCAGTCGCGCCTTCAACAAGGGCGCCCTCGGCATGCTGAAAGTCTCCGGCCCCACCGACCGCGTGATCTACTCCGGCAAGGAAATCGACGCCGTCTATCTGGGGGATCAAGCCGAAGCCGGCACCGAAGCCATCAAGCGCGAAGCCGAACTAGCCAAGCAGATCGCCGCCGAAATCAAAAGCAACCCGACCATCGCCGGTCTGACCAAGGAGGCTCAAAAAGAGCGCGGCAAGCGCGTTTACATGCAAGTCTGCTTCGCCTGCCATCTGCCCGACGGCAAAGGCATGGCCAAAGTGTTCCCGCCGCTCGCTGGAGCGGACTACATGCTCGCGGACAAAGACCGCACCATCCGCATCGTCATGAAGGGCCTGACCGGTCCGGTCACTGTCAATGGCGAGACCTACAACAGCGCCATGCCGGCCCAATCGCAACTCACCGACGAACAAGTCGCCGATGTCGTGACCTACGTGCTCAACGAATGGGGCAACGACGGCGGCACCGCCTCCGTGGACGATGTGCGCCGCGTGAAGAGCGAAGCTAACTAAACCCGCAACCAGTCTGTCCATGCGCGCCCTTGCTCTATTCATCCGCCTCGGACAGACCCTCATCGCCGCAGCCGCTCTGGGGCTGCTGGCGACGGGCGGGCGTTCCGCGCCGGCCGGGATGATTGCCATCCCCGCCGGCGCCTACGCCCCCCTACTCACAAGCGCGGCCGAGGACCCCTCCGTTCCCGTGCCCGCTTTTTATCTCGACGAACGTCCCGTCACCAACGGCGAATTCCTCGCCTTCGTGCGGGCCAACCCCTCTTGGCAACGCGGCCGTGTCAGCCCGCTATTTGCCGATCAATCCTACCTCAAGCACTGGTCCGGCGATTTGGAACTCGGACCGCTCGCCCCACCCGACTCACCCGTCGTGCACGTGTCATGGTTCGCCGCGCGCGCCTACGCCAGGTCCCTCGGCAAACGCCTGCCCACGACCGCGGAGTGGGAGCGCACCGCCGCCGTCGGCTACACCACGCCCGACGGCCGCAATGACGCCGAACTCAACGGCGACATCTACCGCTGGCTAGCCCGCCCCACCCCAGCGGTTATTCCGACCGCCGCCGAAGCGCGCCCCAATGCCCTCGGCGTGCGCGGGCTGTTCGGCTACATCTGGGAATGGGTGTCCGATTTCAACACCGCCATGGTCACCGGCGAATCCCGCGCCGACAGCGGCCTCGAGCGTGATTTATTCTGCGGCTCCGGCTCGGTCGGCGCGCGCGACACCAGTGATTACGCCGCGTTCATGCGCGGCGCCCTGCGCAGCTCCCTCCAAGCCTACAACACCACCAGCTCGCTCGGCTTCCGCTGCGCACGCGATTCCGAAACCTCTGCTCCCTCTGCACCATGATCTACCTCCGACTCATTCTTTGCTTGGCTGGCCTGTTCGCCATCTCCGCGCGGGCCGAAGAGCCCGCCGCCTGCTGCGCTGAAACCCCCGCCGAGGAGACACCGCTCACTCCGCGCTCGCTCTACCAACTCGGAGCCACGTTTACCAATGACCGCGGCGAGGCCATCACCCTCGCCCAGTTCCGCGGGCGGCCCGTCGTGCTCACGATGTTCTTCGCCTCCTGTGGCTACGCCTGCCCTCTGCTCGTCAGCGACATGACGCGCATCCAAGACGCCCTGCCGCCCGACCTGGGCGATACCACCGCCTACGTGCTCGTGTCGTTTGACACCAAGCGCGACACTCCGGCCGCGCTCGCCCGTTACCGCGCCGACCGCGAGCTCGGCCCGCAATGGCACTTGCTCCACGGCGACGACGACGCCGTCAGCGAACTCGCCGCCCTGCTCGGTGTGAAATATCGCCTCGAAGCCAACGGCATGTTCGCCCACTCCAACCTCATCACCGTGCTCAATCGCGAGGGCGAGATCGTGCACCGGCGCAATGGCCTCCAAGGCGGGCTCGAAGCCGCGGCGCAAGCGTTGACGGCCGCCAGCACCGCACCTTGATTCCGCGCATGGCCGCCAAGTTTAAGATCATCGACGTTCGCGCCATGATCGCCAACGGCGAGGAGCCGCTCTCCGCCATCCGCAGCTGCGTGGATTCGCTCGAGACCGGGCAAGGCATGACGGTGATCGCGCCCTTTCTACCCGCGCCCCTTATCGAACTGCTCCGGGGCGAGGGATTTCAATCCGCCGTGCAGCACCGCAATGACGGCGCCTGGAGTGTCAATTTCTGGAAAGAGTGAACACGCCCGCGGCCTACTACCTGCTGCTCAGCCTGCACCTACTCGGCGCCTGCGTCTGGGTCGGTGGCCACCTCGTGCTCGCCGCGCGCGTGCTGCCCCGGGCCTTGCGCGAGAAAAACGCCGCGCTGGTGCGCGATTTTGAACGGGCCTATGAACGCATCGGCCTGCCCGCGTTGTTGATCCAAGTGCTGACCGGGCTCGCCCTCGCTTACCGTTTGCTCGGCGGCTCCTGGGCGGCATGGACCGCCGACCACGGCGTGGCTCGCGTCGTGCAGGCCAAACTCCTCTTCCTCGCCCTCACCGTCGCCCTCGCGCTGCACGCCCGCCTTCGTGCCATCCCGCGGATGCGTGACGACAATCTGCCCGTCATGGGCGCGCACATCATCGCCGTCACCATGTTGGCGGTGTTTTTCACCTTGGCCGGCGCCAGCGTGCGTTTCGGCGGCTATCCTTGGTTCGCACCCTGAGTTCGCTTCCTGCGCGAAATCTGCTAGTCTGCGGCCATGTCCACGCCCACCCGCCTCGCCCAATTGAAGCTCACTGGCCTCACCGGCACCCTGCGCGGCAGCCAATTGTTCGGCAACGTGCCTGGGCCGGACCTGGAGGAGATCGCCGGGTTCGCCCGCCCGCTGTCTCTCTCACGGGGCGAGTATCTTTTCCGCGAAGGGGAACCCGCCCAAGGCTGCTACGTGGTCGCTTCCGGGGCGATCAACGTCCACCGCGTCAGCGTCGCGGGCAAGGAGCAGGTCATCCACATTTTTCGCGCCGGAGAATCCTTCGCGGAAGGCGCGCTGTCCTCGCCCACCGGCTACCCCGCCAACGCCCGCTCCATCCAATCCAGCACCGTGCTCCTCCTGCCCAAGCAGCCCCTGCTCGACCTCATCGGCCGCCGTCCAGATCTCGCGCTACGCATGTTGGGCTCGATGGGCGCGCACCTGCGCATCCTCGTCGGCATGCTCGACGACTTGACGTTGAAAGACGTGGAAACCCGCCTGCTCAACTGGCTCGTGAAACAACGCCGCACCGCCGGTGGCGCCGATATCCGCCTGCCCGGCACCAAACGCGAACTCGCCGCCGAGCTCGGCACCAGCAGCGAAACCTTGTCCCGCACCCTCGGCCGTTTGCGCGATTCGAAAATCATCTCCATCGCCGCCCGGACCATCACCGTGCACGACCGCGCGGCCCTCACCGCCAAGCTCCAGCACAACCTCGGTGGCCCCTGAACCGCGCGCCGCTTCGCCTTCACTTTACATGTCCGTTCCTACGTCCTCGCCTCCCGCATCCTTGTTCGACCGCCTCGGCGGCAGACCCAGTCTGCTCAAACTGCTGACGCATTTGTATGCCGATGTGCGCCAACACGCGGTCATCGGCCCGATCTTCGCCGCGCACATCGATGACTGGCCCGCGCACATCGAAAAAATCGCCGATTTCTGGTCCGGCGTGACCGGCGGCCCGCCTCGCTATTCCGGGCCGATGCCCTTCAAACACCTCCCTCTTGGTTTGGAAGAAAAGCATTTCGAAGCTTGGTTGGGACTCTGGTGTCGGCATTGCCGCATCTGGCTGCCCGCGCCCGAAGCCGACGACATGGTCAACGCCGCCGAAACCATCGGCCAGCGCCTGCGCCAAATCATCGCCATCCACGGCCCCCGCGCCGCGGCGTCCTGATTTCACGCCGGGCCTTGATTCAGCTCAAGGCCGTGGGCGCGGCAACCGGGTTAGGGTCAGGCGTATGCATGCTCTTCCCGCCCTCACCCGTGAAACCACCGTCGGAGCCATCGTCACCGCCCGCCCCGGCTTGGCCCGCCTGTTTGAACATCTCGGCATCGATTATTGCTGCCGGGGCAAGCTGCCGCTCGAGCAAGCCTGCGCGCAACGCGGCCTCGACCCCGCCACCACACTAACCTTGCTGCAAAGCGCCGCCGATGCGCTCGGCGCGACCCCGGTGGAGGAGAACGCGGCCGGGATGACCCTGACCGAGCTCGCCGACCACATCGAGCGCACGCACCACGCCTACCTAAAGAATGAGATGCCCCGCTTGGTCGAAATGGCCAACCGCGTCGCCACCCGTCACGGCGAGAACGACCCGCGCCTGTTCGAGGTCGCCGCCGCCACCCGCGGTCTCGCCGATGAAATGTTCGACCACATGGAAAAGGAAGAAATCGCGCTCTTCCCCTTGGTGCGCCGCATCGAAAACTCCGCCGGTTCGGCCTGCGCGTGCGACATGCTCGCAGCCCCGATTCGGCAAATGGAGATCGAACACGATGACGCCGGCCGCGCCATCAGCCACCTGCGCGAGCTGACCGACGGCTTCTCCATCCCCGACGCGTTTTGCAACACCCATCGCGCCCTGCTCGCCGGACTCGCCGCCTTCGAGGCCGACCTTCACCGCCACGTGCATAAGGAAAACAGCATCCTCTTCCCGCGCGCCCTCGAGCTCGCCGCCCGCGCGCCCTCGCCCACGGCTTGAGCGCGTCTTCCGCGGCGGGCGCGGATCGCCCGTCGCAGCGGAGGATTGACGGCAAAATTCCCATGCCGTTACCTGACGGTCATGCCCACGCCAAAACCAGCGGCCACCGCGGTTAAATACAAACGCATCATCCTAAAACTCAGCGGCGAAGTCCTTCGCGGCGGCAAATCGGGCGACCCCATCGACGCCGCCACCCTCGAAAAAACCTGCCAACAGGTGAAGGACATCCACGACCTCGGCGTCGAGGTCTGCGTCGTCATCGGCGGCGGCAACATCTTCCGCGGCCTCAACGGCGCCAAGCGCGGGGTGGACCGCACCACCGGCGACTACATGGGCATGCTCGCCACCGTCATCAACGGCCTCGCCCTCATGGATTGCCTCGAAAAACTCGGCGTCACCACCCGCGTTCAAAGCGCCATCCCGATGAACCAGATCGCCGAGCCGTTCATCCTCCGCCGCGCCATGCGCCACCTCGAAAAAGGCCGCGTGGTCATCTTCGTCGCCGGCACCGGCAACCCCTATTTCTCCACCGACACCACCGCCGCCCTCCGCGCCAGCGAAATGCACGCCGACATCATCATGAAGGCCACCAAGGTGGACGGCATTTACGACAAGGATCCGAAGAAATTCCCCGACGCGGTCAAATACGACGAGCTCACCTACATCGACGCGCTCAAGCAGCGCCTCAACGTCATGGACTCGACCGCCTTCTCCCTCTGCCTCGACAACAACGTGCCCATCATGGTCTTCGACCTCAACGACGAGAACGCCATCCGCAAGGCCATCCTCGGCGAAAAAATCGGCACCTTGGTCCACAGTTGACCCGCAGTGCTGAGAAAACTCCAAGCCGCTAAACGATCAACGCGCCGCCCAATCGAAAATCCGCATTCGAAAATCCAAAATCCCATGTCCCATCCCCTTCTCACCGACGCCCAAGGCCGCATGAAAAAGGCCGTTGACCACACCCTGCACGAGTTCAGCAGCATCCATACCGGCAAGGCCACGCCCGCCATGGTCGAAACCGTCATGGTCGAGGCCTACGGCTCCATGCAACCACTCAAGTCCTGCGCCGCCATCAGCACGCCCGACGCGCGCCTCATCCAAATCCAGCCCTGGGATGTCAGCCTCAGCAAAGCCATCGTCAAAGGCATCCAAGAGGCCAACCTCGGCTTTAATCCCATTCCCGACGGCAAGGTTATCCGCATCCCCCTGCCCGAGATGAGCCGCGAACGCCGCCAAGAATTCGTCAAGGTCGCCCACAAACTCGCCGAGGAAGGCCGCGTGCACGTGCGCAACCTCCGCCGCGACGCGATGGACGCCTTGAAAAAGGCCGATGGTCTGCCCGAGGATGAACGCAAGCGTCGCGAAAAGGAAGTGCAGACCCTCACCGACAACGCGATCAAGGAGATCAACGACCACCTCGCCCGCAAGGAGAAGGAGCTGATGGCGGTGTGAGGCAAGGTGGGGCGCGATCGGCCGAGCGCGCCGCGTTCCTATCCCCGGCGGGCCCAGCGGTTCCGCCCTACCAGCCAATTGATTCAGTCAACCCTGTGCCACCCGCCGCATCCTATCCCGCCCCGCGCCGCATCGTCGTCAAACTCGGCACCGGTGTGCTCACGCGCGGCATCGGCGAGCTTAACGTCGAGCGCATCGCCGCCGTCTGCGCCCAAGTGGCCGCATTGCGCGCCGCCGGCACCGAGGTGATTATCGTGTCCTCTGGCGCCGTTGGCCTCGGCATGGGTCGCCTCGGCCTCAAACGCCGCCCCACCGATGTCACCAAAAAACAAGCCTGCGCCGCCGTCGGCCAAAGCCTGCTCATGCAGACCTGGCAGACCGGTTTCGCCCCACACGGCCTCACCGTCGCGCAAGTGCTGCTCACCCACGAAGACCTGCGCAGCCGCGACCGGCACCTCTCAATCAAAGCCACGCTCGAGGAACTCATCGCCTACGGCACGGTGCCCGTGCTCAACGAAAACGACACCGTCAGCGCCGCCGAAATCCGCGCGCTCCTGCGCTTCGGCGACAACGACATGCTCTCCGCCATGGTCGCCAGCGTCACCGGCGCGCAGCACTTGTTCATCCTCTCCACCGCCCCCGGGCTCGTGGACCTCAAAGGCTCAAAACAGATCGTGCCCGTCGTCGAAAAAATCACGCCCGAGATCGAGGCGATGGCCGGTGGCACCACCAGCGAAACCGCCGTCGGTGGCATGGTCTCGAAAATCACGGCCGCCAAGCTTGCCGGGCGCGCCGGCTGCGGCGTGTTCATCGCCAGCGGCGCGGAGCCCGACATCATCCCGCGCCTGTTGCGCGGCGACGGCCCCGGCACGTTTTTCGCGCCCAGCGGCCTGCCGATGGAAGCAAAAAAACGCTGGCTCGCCTATTTCCAACGACCCACCGGTACGATCTACGTCAACGAAAACGCCGTGCCCGTCCTGCGCGAGCAAGGCCGCAGCCTGCTCGCCGTCGGCGTCACGCACGCCTTCGGCGCGTTTACCATCGGCGAGGTCGTCAACATCGCCGGACCCGACGGCGAGATCGTCGCCCGCGGCAAGACCAAGTTCGGCCACGACGAGATTCCCGCCATCGCCGGAAAAAAAGCCGCGGCCCTCACCGCCATGTATCCCCTGCGCAAGCGCCTCGAAGTCATCCACCGCAACGACCTCGTGCTCCTCTGACGATGTCCCACACGCTCCGCGCCGCCACCGCCGCCGACCGCGATTGGCTCTGGACGCTGAGCCGCGCGACGATGAAAACCCACGTCGAACAAACGTGGGGCCGGTGGGACGACGTCGAGCAAGCGGAGCGTTTTCAGAAAAATTTCCAACCGCAGCGCCTCCAAATCATCGTCGTCAACGGCCATGACGCCGGCCTGCTGCATGTGGAACGCACCCCCGCCGACATCTTTCTCGCCAGCATCCTGCTCGCTGCCGAATTCCAGAACCGCGGCCTCGGCACCGCGATTCTGCACAGCCTCCTCGCCGAGGCCCACCGCGAAAAACTCCCTCTCCGCCTGCAAGTCCTGAAAGTCAACCCCGCCCGCCGCCTCTACGAACGCCTCGGCTTCACCGTCACCGCCGAAACCCCCACGCACTACCAGATGCGTTGGACGCCGTGAGCCTCGCGCTCATTTCTGCCGTTTCATCATCGTCCCATCGCGGTAAATATATTCGGGCCGACCGGCCGCGTCCTTCTCGCCGAAAGCGATCACTGTGTAGCTCACGGCGGCCCCGTCGTTGGGCTTAAGCGTGAGGGTGTAGCCGTCGAACGCATACGTGCCCGCGCCGCGCGACTGCGCCCCGCCCGAGACCACGCTCTGGCTCGTGGTGTTGCCCACGTTCGCCACGCCTTCGCGGGCATAGGTGCCGTCGCGGCGAAACTCGACGGCGCTCGATGACGCCATCGCACCGCCACCGATCGACGCCCCGCCCTCGTAAACGCCGTCAAAGCGCCAACCCTTTGGGAAACCCTCGACCCGGCTCGCGCCGAGCCCGCCCCATTTCAGCTCGTCGCCCTTGTTTTGAAAATCGTAAGTCAGCGGCTTCGAACCGTCGGCATATGCGAAGGTGATCTTGCCGCCCGCGACCCAATACGTGCCGTCGCTATTTCGCTTCGGCTCGAAGCCCTTGAAGCTGAATCCCCCGGATGGAGCCCGGCTGAACTTTCCGTCTTTGGTGAAAAACCATGCTTGGTTTGAAAGCGTCAGGCTCGTGCCCATGAAGAACGATTCCACCCGCAAAAACACTCCTTCGATCCCCGCCTTCGCCCCCTCCGGTCGCGATGCCACGACGAGCTGCCCGACCGAAGCCTGATTCTCCAGCAGCTTCACATTTTCGTTTATGATCCAGTCCACCGTATTGTCGTCAAACCGCACCTGCACGCGGCTCGTCTCGACCTCGCCAACAGTGCCCTCGAACCACATCCCAAAAGTCTTGGCCTTCACCCGGTCACCGGGTTTGAAATTCGCGGCTGTGGTCGGAGCCTGAGCCGCCGTTGGCGTGGCGGCGGCCGCCGAAGCGCGAACCTTGTCCGCCGACACCCATGCGTCCCAAACCGCACTGTAACCGTCAAAGCCCACCTTGTATTGGTCGGCCTTCACCTCGCGAATCACGCCGGGAGCCCATTGTCGAGCGGAGTAAATCTCCACCTTGTCTCCGGGCGCGAATTGCGCCGCCCAGACCGCCACCGTTGCCCCGCACATCAACCACCAGCCAACGATTCGTTTGATCATAAAAGATGAGCGCCACCATTGAGCAGCCGTCTGGCAGGACACAAGCCCCGACGGGCCAACCCAAAGACTCCTTCAGCTCATACCAAGTGTAACCTATTGGGTTATACCTTCACTAAGGATGTCGCGTCGCAGTTATGAAAGAAAATCCAATGAGGCATAAGGTTGGGCCGACCTCTGCGCGGCCCCCTTAACCTTGGCGAAGGAGGAAGCCGATTAGGTGGAGGGGCTCCCCAAGCGCAGTCGGTAGGCGGAGCATCCAAAGTTTCTTCATCGCAGGAGACACTGCGGCTTGGCATACACCGTGGGATATCCTCGCGGCGCGCCCGCGCCATTCATTGCCGCCACCGGGGCGGAGCAAACAAGCCGAGATCGAGCAGGTCGTAATTTTTGCCCGGCTGCGGCGCGGTCGGGATCTCCGCGCTGCGCCACATGCCCGGCCCGGCCCACTTCGGATCCTTGTGCGGATAATGCCATGGGCCGAACAGATTCTTCGGGAGCCCGACCACGCGCCACACCACCTCGCGGCCGTCGGCCGCGTCGAGCGGCACCACAAACGGCGCCTCGTGCAGCTGCGCCACGCGCCGCCCGCCCTGTTCCACGATGATCAACGCGCCCGCCCAATCGGCCGTACCGAGTTCCAGCACGCCGTGGCCCGCGCCGCGCGGCAGCGCGAAACGATACGCCACCTCGCCATCGTAAAACGGCAGGCCTTGCGCGCGCCACGGGCCGAGCCGCAGGGGACGCGCGGGCGCGAGTGTGAAACCCTGCGCCGCCGGTGCGCACGCGAATGAGCCGAGCAGGAGCACGCGGTCGATCTCGCGCCGCACGTCAAACGGGCGACCGCGCAGCACGATCGTGTTTTTGCCCTCCCGCAGCCAGCGGCCGACGGGCGCGCGGCGGATGTTGAGGTCGTCGCGCCAGCGCGGCGCGCGCGCGAAATCCACGCGCTGCCCGTTGACCTCGACGCGCCACAGCTCCGGCGTTTCGACGACCAACTCCGCGTCGCGCAGCGGCGTGCCCC
>JADLBI010000082.1 GCA_020847775.1 Opitutaceae bacterium | reverse complement strand
CGGTTGGACCAGATGGCATGGCTGTAGTCTCCTCACTGCTCGACCAAATGCGCTACCGATCTCGCTATGGCGGTGCCAAGAAGGGGCGGCACGGCGTTGCCTATCTGCGAAGCGATGGACGTCGCCGATCCGGCGAACAGAAAATGATCGTCAAAACTCTGGAGGCGAGCACCCTCACGGAGCGTAAGAGCCCGGTCCTGAGTAGGGTGGATGCAGCGACTAGAAGCGGCGCTCTGAAACTTCACCGTCATAGTGTTGGCAGGGGCGTTACTATCCAACCTGGAATAGCTCGAGCTGAAGCCGCTGGTGATAAGATGGGGCGGAATGCTCGATATGTTTCGACCTGAGTGGCGAATAATCTCTAGAATTTTTTGCGAATGTCGTGGAGCGGCGTGGAGAGTCAGCCGTGTTGAAGCAGCTCGTCGTGCAGCTTGGTAGTCGTTGAGCGGCGGGAGGACATAAGCAGTGGCTGTTTCACCACTTGCAACAGGCGGAAGATCGCCGAATGCATCCTCTACGGTGGTCGCAGAGGGCAGTCCCTTGCACGCATTGACCATTTTAGAGCGATCGCGGTATCCGATCACGCGCCCAGTGAACGCATGAGTTGGCTTCGGAAACGAAGGCGGGACACCCTTGTTTGAGCCAATAAGAATGAAGCGCTCGCGCTTTTGCGGGACGCCGTAGTTAGCAGCGTTCACTATTCTCCAATCGCACGCATAGCCCAAGCTCGAGAAGCACTCAACCAGTGCACCAATTGTAGAGCCGCCCTTGTGAGTGAGAATCCCGACCACGTTCTCCAGCACAAAGACGCGCGGGCGAAAGTATGCCACAAATGCAGCAAACTGCTCGAAAAGGCTGTTGCGAGGGTCATCGAAGTCTGATGACCGGAATGGCCGAAGCGACGAGAACCCTTGGCAAGGTGGCCCACCTACTATCAGGTCGATCTTGGAGTTCGGTAAAAGCTTGCCGAACTGTCTGGGCGAAAGGCGAGATAGATCGCTGTTCAGAACCAGCGCATCAGGATGATTTTGCTTGGCTGTCAGTGTAGCATCGGCATCGCGATCCACCGCGCCGATAAGATGATAACTAGAGCAGTACTTAGAGAAGCCCGTTGAGAAACCTGTCGTTCCGCAGAACAGATCAATAATGCCAACTGTACGTCCGCTCCCAGCAGCATTTTCTGGTCCCGCTGGGGCGTGCTGCGCAACTTTTTCGCTGTCCGACTCGTCAGCGAGGTGCCAACCATCCGAACTCACTGCCTCTAGCATTCGTTGGCCGCCCTGACCCACGCAGACGCCCGGGAGGTCGGCCTCACGTTTAGGCAAGTGAGCCCGCGAAAAAGGGCGACTGAGGGAAAGCAGAGGCTGGCCAAGCAGAACACAACAAGAATCTTAGCTCCGGCTTGCAGGTAAGGCAACGATTTGCAGCGTGGAGGCTCCCTGCCCAGGCCCGGCATCACTAAGGTGTCGGAAAAAAACAACATTTTGATGTTGGCCGTATAGCTGGTGGTCGGAGGTGTGCCTCAAGCAGTGAGCGGCTTTGCTGGCGCTACCATGACGCCTTAATCGGCGAGCGGGCTGCGGTCAGACAAAAACTGAAATATCTGCTCCCCTACCGACTGCATCCGGGATGCGAAAGTCGCGCGCGAGCGGAGACTGAGAAGATCGACCGGCAGCGCGCCAATGCGCACGGTTGTGCCATAGATGTTTAGACGCCAAATCCGAACCTGGGGTGACCCGAGGGTTGCGAGGGTGTTGGACGGGTAAACGAGCAAGCCTAATCCGCAGTCATTGGCGAACATCCCCGCCACGAGCTCATAGACGTCCTGGCTGATCGGTGCGCCCACTTCATTCTCTGGCTTGGCCGCATCGCTGTCCAAAAGCTTGTACTTTGCATCCACGACCATGGCCGGGGTCCCGTCTACCAGAAGGACGTTGTCTGGCCTGCAATACAGCGTCTTTCCGTCGGTGAACGCGGGTTGTGCATATGCTGTCGATTGCTGTCTCCCAGAGGACAGCCGACCGTTCCCGAATTCCTGAATGACATGTCCAAGAGCAACCTCGACGAACCTCTCGAAGGCGCGCTCCATGTTAAATAGGAGCGAGTAACCGCTGGTTCGCCCGCCGTTGCTGGATAGGGCCATGCCGTTTGCGACCAAGCGAGCAAGTTCCAAGGCATCCGCCCAAGCCCGATATTGAGGAGGCGGTCTCAAGTGGTGGTGACGCTGTGATACCGATCGCTCGGCTTCGCCGGGAATTGCCCTCGCGATCTCGGAGAGTCTGGTCTTTAGCGTGGGCTCCCTAGCCAGGTTCTGCAGCACTGTGGCCGCCCACTTCAGCACATCATTGAATGGATTCTCGACGTTCAGTTCATCGACATCGCACTCCAGCATGTGTGGCGCATGCAGGGCGTTACGCGCCTGCCGTCTGATGTTCAGACGACCGCGCAAAACCGACGTCGAGACTTCGATTTGTCGGTAGACATGGATAGCCTGCTCCCTAAAGCCGCGGTCCGCCGCATCAGCGAAGGCGTAAGCAATAAGGTCGACGACGCTGTGTGATGCCCATTTTTGATTCTCGGCAATTAGCGAGATGACATGTTTGCCTGCGAGCGCCTCAAGAAAAAATAGCGTGCTCGTGTTCCATACCGCGAGCTGGTCGGGACCTAGAACAAATTTAGGCACGATCTCGAGCGAGACCTCTCTGAGTGATAGCGAACCCGCGATGCCGGACGCCTGAAACTCAACACCATTTGCAGAGCCGCGAAAACGAAAGGGATCGGTCCTCAACCCCAACCGTCCTTTGATCGCACTTCCAGAGTTCAGGAGAGCCACCTGCGCGGCAGCAGCTTTTGGCCCCGTCAGCCCGGTCAAGAGGCTCCAGGACTGCCATTGGTTTTCGATGGCGCGGGTTTCTATCAAAGCACCAACCTTTGGGTCGTCAGCTTACGAGGAGGCCGCCAATCCATCTGTTGAATCACCTGACGTCATTCCAGCGAGTTTCTCCAAGTAGCCGTACAGAGCGTCGGTGTCCTTCTCCGCCTCGTCGATCAGAATGTATGGAGCGGCTCCTTGATCGGCTTCCGCATTCCCGGGCAACACGGTGGTCAAGCCCGAGTCAGCACCGTGCTGTTCAGTCTCCAGTATGCTCATGCAAATGCCGGGACGAGCATGGAAAAATTCAACAAGCTGGGGCAGCACCTTATGGCGCCAGATACCCAAGAGCCGTTCCTTTGCCTCCTGCTCGGACATTTCTCCAAGCTTTGGGCTAGAAGGGAGGTAGTATTGCCCCAGCATATAGTCAGGACCGAGATATAGTCCGATCCCCCGATTAATCTTCTTCATGACCTCGACGGCCACGCCGGCTACCGAGTTCTTGGCATCCTCCACCCCCGCAACCGTATCCCAATCACTGTCAGTCGGCCTCAGTTGGCAGAGATAGAATCTTCGCCGGATCGCGGCGTCGATCGGCGAGGTCGACTTGTCGACTGAATTCATACTGGCGAGCGTGTAGATGTGGCGCGGCATCTGGAAGTCGCGTCCGACCTCTACGCCCTCTGCCACCTCTATAATCTGACCATGGGAAAGGTAAGGCAATGTTACTGGGACGGAGGTCTCCATAGGCTTGCCTTCTTCATCAAGGCGCTTGTCCACCTCCATCAGGGTGATGAACTCGCCGAAGATTCGGGATGTGTTTCCCCTGTTGATCTCGTCGATCACCATCAGACCGCGAGACCGTTTGGCATAGGCAGCCAACTCCAGCAGCGCTCCAGCCTTGGCTTCGAGAGACAGCACGGAACCGGCCTGCTCGCCGCCAGCGGGTAACGGCCGAAGCCCGATAACGAAGTCCTCGTAGGAATAGCCTTGATGGAAGGTCACCCAGCGCGAGTGGGACCCCGGTACCGTCTCTTCGACGATCGCCTCTCGCTCCTTTTCCGTATCGATGACGATGGTGCCAGCAGCCGCACAGCCACTATATTTGCTTTTAAACAGGTTCTCGACCTGCTTCATGAGGTGAGATTTTCCGGTGCCCGGCGGCCCGTAGAGAAGGACGTTTGTATGTTCCTCCAACAAAGCGAGCACCTGTTCAGGCGTGATCATAGCTTGCTCCAACCGGCAGGAGATGACGACAAAATATTTTGAACCATAGTCGGCAACGCATCGAAATCCGTGCCCCTGATCCATCTCCCATGGAAGCGGCCGTCGACGTCGCGGACTATAACAATGTAATTTTTCTCTTTCTCGTTGTCGGAGAGATTCTCGTACCGACTGAGCGGCCCTCGATTGCGGTGCCACAGTGCGTAAGCTTTTTTCGCTCCGTCGCGGATCGAATCGACGGTCCACTTTCCCTCTCGCGCCGAGCCCGGTCTCTTTCGGACGAATGTTACTTCGTGCGATCCCACGCCTGGCTCACCATCGAACGGCTCTAAGACTATTGTAAAGTTATCGTTGCCCTCTGGGTCTACGGTAGGCGTGTAATTGCCAGCGAAGAACTTCTGAAATTCGCCTACCGGCAACTCGAAATAGTATTGGCTGGTGCTGACCTTCCACACGGCGTGGCTCGTGGCGGCCAGATACTTCCGCCAAAGGATTGCATCGACTTTTTTCACAGCCATTGTGGTGAACGCCTTCCTGCTAGCGCACGCATTCGCATAGATGATCTGCGTCACCGACTGCGCAGGGTTGCCGATTCGTCAGCCCTGAAAGCGGTGCCACGAGCCAAGTAGCACGGCCTTGGGATGCGGGGTTATTGTTCGACGCAGTTGGTGTCTAGGCAATACTCCGTAATCAAGGCCGTTCGGGTCTGAACGGCCAAGCGGGCATGCCTAAGCGGGGCGGGAGCACAGCTGCCTGCGAGTTTATGGATTATCCCGGCGGTGGCCGGGGCAGCTGCTCGGTCGGGTCAGAACCGGGTGTTGTTAAGGTCGACGTTGTCGAGATCCTCAAAGAACCGGACGCCCTTGTATATGTAGCGTCTAACGCCAGCGAACTCGTCGATGTCCCGAGCGTCTTGGGCATCGGCTCGACGAGTCTGGGGGGCGCCGGCTATCCAGGTCTTGATGATCAGGTCGGGCACCGGCGTTGGGCACCTGTTGACCTTGGCGGCCAAAGCGTCCTCGGGGACACCGACGAGCATGTGGGTGTGGAGAGCTTCGGCGTAAGTCTGTTCTTGCACGGCTAGAGTGGCAAGCCGGAGACCTCGACGCTTGAATGCCATTCCCAGAAGCAGGGTGTTGACCTTTTGCATCATCCGCCCGACCTCGGCGGATATGATGAAGCTATCCATGTCCCGCTTGCTCGTGAGCGTGATGAAGTAGCGATCTGGGCACCCAGAAATGGTCCGCTCCAATTCGGGGATGCGGAGGTGTCGATCGTCTCGTTCATAGCGGGAGCGCCAGCCCGGAATGCGGGCGGCAGGATGGGGGCGTGACTTGATGAAAGGGATTGGGAAATGGGGCGGCGGACACACGGAGAGTGGTCGGCCGTGAAAGACCTAGAAGTGAGATTTGAATGTTGAGAATTGGCCGGGCCGAGAGGGCTAGCGACGTCTGGAATTATGAGCCCAGGCGGCCCGAAATTGCGAGCTAGATCGGGCCACTAAGCGAATGAAGTTTTCGGGCCGGGGCGGCTAACTAATATCATTAAAACAGATAGTTATACTGAAAACTAGTTTTCGTAATGCGTAGGTCAGGTGTTCG
>JADLBI010000081.1 GCA_020847775.1 Opitutaceae bacterium | reverse complement strand
TCACCGTCACGCAAGTGCTGCAATCTTCCCGCGAGTTTGGCATCCGCATGGCCCTCGGCGCTGAACCCCGCGCGCTCTGGCAAACCTTTGCCAAAGGCCATCTGCTCACAGCGTTGATCGGTGTGATTATCGGCATCATCGGCGCCACCCAACTCGTGCGCGTGCTCGAAGCGCTGCTCTACGGCGTCAACGCCCGCGACCCTTTCACTTACGCCGGCGTCGCCCTTGCCATTCTCGCCGTCGCCGCCCTCGCCTGTTTGCCCAGCCTCCGCCGTCTCAATCGCATCAACCCGGCCGACTGCCTCAGAAGCCTCTGAAGCAATCGCCAAATCTCCAACCAGCTAACGCCCTACCGTTTCACTGTTCTTCGCTGCCTTTGCTTTCTTTGTGTAAAATTTAACCTCCTCCCCATGTCCGTCCTCTTCTACGAATTTCGCCTCGCACTCACCCGGCTCTGGCGTCGCCGGGCACAATCACTTCTCACGCTCGCCACCTTCGCCATCTCGATCTCGCTGGCGCTGCTGGGCTGGTCGCTCTTTCACACGATCTACCTCAAAAATCCGGTCTATGACGCACAGGGCGAGTTCTACCGCATCGGCGTGACCGGCAAAGGTGCCAACGGCCGCATCTGGCCCGTCTCGCTCACCGCATTCGAAGGCTGGCAAAAGCAACAGTCCGTCTTCACCGACTTCACTCCCGTCGCCCTCTACCAATCCCTCTTCGTCGAGACCAACGGTGGCACCGAGCGGCTCCTCAGCGCCAACATCTCCACCGCAGCGCTGCGCATGACACACGCCCAGCCGCTCAAGGGCCGGCTGTTCACACCCGACGATGATGTGCTCGGCTGCGCGCGCGTCGTGCTGCTCTCCGAAAAAACCTGGCGCAACAAATATGGTGCCGATCCCGACATCATCGACCGGCAGATCAAGGTGGACAGCGAACCCACCACCGTCGTGGGCATCATGCCCGACAGCTACCGTTTTCCCAACGAGCAGGAGATGTGGCAACCCATCGGCAACCACCCCTTCGTCAAAAACCGCGACTGGCCCGGCTTCGACGTCCTCGGCCGTCTCAAACCCGGCATCACCGCCACACGCGCGCAGGCCGACTTGCAGCAAGTCCTCGACAGCATGGCCGACCAGATACCGGACATCAAAAAGTATGAGATCAAGGCCGTGGTGCAGCCACTGCGTGAATACTACCTGTTACCCGAAATGTGGCAGAGCTCGCTCATCCTGTTCTCCCTCGCGTTGCTCTTCATCATCGTCGGCTGCGCCAATGCCGCCAACCTCGTGATGATCGACTTCTTCGGCCGCACCGCCGAGACCGGCTCGCTCCTCGCCCTCGGCATCCCGCGCGGCGCGGCTATCCGCACGCTCATCCTGCAACTGCTCGTGCTCGCACTCATCGCCGCCGGCATCGCCTATGCCGTGCTGCTCTCCGCCGCGCCCTATGTCCACGGTGCCATGGCGCGCATCATCACGCCCTATTGGTTGCTCTTCACGCCCGAATGGCACCAGCCGCTCATGGCCGGTGCGCTCGCACTCATCTCCGTGCTCTTCGCCGTGATCGTGCCCGTGGTTTACCTTCTCCTCGTGAACCCGGAGAAACTCATCCGCGAAGGCGCCGGGGCCAATCGCGGCACCGGCCGCGGCCTCTGGCGCCGCCTGCTCATGATCGGCCAGATCGCCCTGCTCGCCGTGCTCGGAATCTGCGCCGGCCTGCTCTACCGCTCCACCCGCCATGTCGCGCCACAAAACTGGGGTTACGACGCCAACCTGATCTTCCAGTCCAAGACGGCCATGAAGGCGGTTGATTTCCCCACGCCGCAAGTGCGCCTGCAAAAGCACGAGGAACTCGTGGCCGAGCTGGCCCGCGCGCCCGGCGTCGTGGCCGCCGGTATGATGACGCGCCCCACCGGCTTCAGCGGTGAGACCGACGAGCGCGTGGCCACATCGGCCGACGCCCTGCAAGACGGCGGCGGGGGCCTGCCGATCTATTTCTCCGCCATCACTCCCGGCATCCCTACCGTCTTCGGCGCGCGTTACATCGAAGGCGAGCCGTTGTCGGAAAACCAATCCCCTGATGACAAAAACGGCTACGTCATCATCAACGCCTCGCTCGCGCACAAACTCTGGCCGGGCCAGTCCGCCCTCGGTCGGGCCCTTTTCATCAAATGGGGCGGACCGCAACAACCGCCTATGCCGTTCGTCATCCGTGGCGTGGTCAGCGATTATCAAGCCAACGGCCCCAAGTCGCCCGTCAATGACTTCGTCTTCACTTCGATCCGCGGCGGTTTCCCGTTGGCTGGATTTCTGTTTGCCCGGGGTGCGACCACCCTGCCCACCTTGCCCACGGTGCGCGCCGCCGCAGATCGGGTGGACCCGCGCATCGTGCTCTATTTTGCCGGATCATCAGAAGGCACCCTCGCCATCGAACTCAGCTCCGTCCACCTGACCACGCGGCTGGCCTTGGTCTATGCCTTGGCTGCGCTCTTCCTCTGCGCCGTGGGCGTTTATAGCATCACGGTCGCGCAAGTCGTGCAGCGCTCGCGCGAATTCGGCATCCGGCTGGCGCTCGGTATCGAGCCCCGCGCCTTGTGGCAGCGATTCACTGCCGGCCATCTCATCGTCGCCGGCATCGGCGTTGTCGCCGGCATCGCGGCCACCTTCGGCGTCGTGCGGGTCGTGCAATCACTCCTCTTCGGCGTCTCAGCGCACGACCCGCTCGTGTTTGCCGGCGTGGCGATCCTGATCCTGTTGGTCTCGGCCCTGGCCTGCATCCCCAGCTACTTCCGCCTCAATCGCATCAACCCCGCTGATTGCCTGCGCAGCCTTTGAGCGCGTAAGACACGCCGGGGCTGGGTTTCGCGCGAAAAACCTTTGCCTCGGCGCGGGTTTCCGGGTGCTTTTGCTGGCTTTATCATGCTCAACGCCACGCCGCTCAAAACCCTCGATCCGGAAGTCCACGCAGCCATCACGGCCGAGCTTGGTCGTCAGCAAAGCCACATCGAGCTGATCGCCTCGGAAAACTTCACCTACCCCGCCGTCATGGAGGCACAGGGCAGCGTGTTGACCAACAAATACGCCGAGGGTTATCCGGCGAAGCGCTGGTATGGCGGCTGCGAACACGTTGACGTCATCGAACAGCTCGCGATCGACCGCGCGAAACAGCTCTTCGGCGCCGACCACGCCAACGTGCAGCCGCACTCCGGTTCACAGGCCAACTTCGCCGGTTACACCGCCGTGCTTCAGCCCGGCGACAAAATCCTCGGCATGAACCTGAGCCACGGCGGTCACCTCACGCACGGCAACCCCGCCAACTT
Organism: Opitutaceae bacterium; assembly: GCA_020847775.1. Taxonomy (GTDB): domain Bacteria; phylum Verrucomicrobiota; class Verrucomicrobiia; order Opitutales; family Opitutaceae; genus Cephaloticoccus. Next base: position 6,156 of record JADLBI010000081.1, on the reverse strand, counting down.
TTCCGGCAAGCTCTATCAATTCGTGCAATACGGCGTGCGCGAGGACAACGGCTTGATCGATTACGATGAACTCGCCGCGGTCGCGCAGCATGAGAAACCGAAGATGATCACCGTCGGCGCCAGCGCCTACTCCCGCGTGATAGATTTCGCGAAGATGGGCGAGATCGCCCGCTCGGTCGGCGCGTATCTGTTTGCCGACATCGCGCACATCGCGGGCCTCGTCGCCTCGGGTCATCATCCGTCACCCGTGCCGCACGCGGATTTCGTCACCACCACCACGCACAAAACCCTGCGCGGCCCGCGCGGCGGTTTGATCCTGTGCAAAGCCGAACACGCCAAGGCGAGTGATTCCGCGGTGTTTCCCGGCGGCCAAGGCGGACCACTCGAACACGTCATCGCCGCGAAGGCCGTGTGCTTCGGCGAATGCCTCAAACCCGACTTCAAGACCTACTCGGGCCAGATCATCAAAAACGCTCAGGCACTCGCCACCGCGATGGTCGCCAAGGGCTACAAGATCATTTCCGGCGGCACCGACAATCACCTGATGTTGATCGATCTGCGCGCGAAATTTCCCGAGCTCACCGGCAAAGCCGCGCAGGCCGCGCTCGATCACGCCAACATCACGTGCAACAAGAACACGGTGCCGTTTGAAACGCGTTCGCCGTTCCAAGCCTCGGGCATCCGCCTCGGCACGCCGGCCGTCACGACGCGCGGCATGGTCGAGGCCGACATGGCCGAGATCGCCGCTTGCATCGACACGGTGCTCGCCGCCGTCGGCACGCCGGATGAGCCAACCGCGACCGCCGCGGCCAAGGCGCGCGTGGTCGCGCTGACGGCGCGCTTCCCGCTGCCTTACACCGCTTGAGCTGCCGTCCGCGGCCCAAGCCGCGGCGCAGTCACAGTCTCAGCGGGTGCAACAGAAAGCAATGTCCGTTCGTAAGGTGGGCCGTGCGCTCCGACGCACGGCGCGATTGTGAGTGGCCCCGCGACGGACCGCCGCGCGCGGAGCGCGCGGCCCACCTCGCTTAAGCATCGTCACTCAGCGAGTATGACATCACTTTCTGTTGCACCCAGTCTCCGCAAAAACTCCGTTTGCGCCTTGGCGCGGGCGGGGGAAATGCTTTGCTGGCGGACTCACCGTGTCCGCCTCCGCCGCCTCTACCCGATCCCAACCACCGCTGTCGCTCGGCATTATCTTTCTGACGATCTTCATCGATCTGCTGGGCTTCACCATCATCTTCCCGCTGTTTCCGGCAATTTTGGAGTATTATTTCCGGCTCGAAGGCGACGCGGGCTTCCTTGGCTGGCTCTTACGGCAGATTGACCAACTCGCGCAGCTCGCCGGCTCGCATGGCAATTATCGCGCGGTGCTGTTTGGCGGCATCCTCGGCTCGCTCTACGGATTCCTGCAATTCGTGTTCGCGCCGATCTGGGGCAGCCTGTCCGACCGCATCGGCCGTCGCCGCGTGCTCCTGCTCACCATCGGTGGCAACACGCTCAGCTACGCGCTGTGGTTTTTCAGCGGTTCTTTCCTCCTGTTCATCCTCGCGCGGCTCCTCGGCGGCGCGTTCGCGGGTAATCTCTCCGTAGCCACTGCGGCGGTGGCGGATGTGACCACGCGTGAAAATCGCGCCAAGGGCATGGGCATCGTCGGCGTGGCCTTCGGCCTCGGCTTCCTCTTCGGTCCGGCCATCGGCAGCATCGCGGCGTTTCACGATCTGAGCCATGGCAACGCGCTGTTGGTGCGGCTGGGCGTCAACCCCTTCTCCCTGCCCGCGCTGCTCGCGTTGATTTTCAGTGTGGTCAATTTGCTGTGGGTCGCGCTGCGTTTCCGCGAGACGCTCGACCCGGCACACCGCACCAACGATGCGCCTGTCCGCGTGCGCCACCCGTTGAGCGCACTCGTCCACGCCGAGGCCGGTCCCGCGCGCCGCACCAACTGGCTGTATTTTATCTACACCCTCGCGTTCAGCGGCATGGAATTCTCCCTGCCGTTTCTCGCCGCCGAGCGCTTTGGTTACGCGCCAACCGACATGTTCAAGATTTTCGTGTTTCTCGGGCTGGTGCTCATCCTCACGCAAGGCGGCATCGTGCGGCGCGCCGTGCCGCGTTTCGGCGAAAAACCTGTGCTGCTCGCCGGGCTGTTCTGCGTGGGTCTCGGCACCGCTTTGCTCGGGCTCGCCGGGTCGAGTGCGCTGCTTTACGCCGGGCTCGGCCTCACCGGATTAGGCGCCGGGCTGATCAATCCCTCCGTCTCCGCCCTCGTCTCGCTCTACAGTCCGGCCGCGCAACAAGGCCGCATGTTGGGCATCTTCCGTTCGCTCGGCTCGCTCGCGCGCGGCGTGGGGCCGCTGGCCGCTTGCTTCTGTTATTGGTGGCTGGGCGGCACGGTCACTTATCTGCTGGTCGCGGCCGTGGTTGTTTTGCCGTGGTTCATGGCCCTGCCGCTGCCCCAACCGGACAAATGAACCCGCGCGTCGCCCGGCTCTGCCTCGCCCTTGGCGCGTTGTGGCTGCTGCTGGCCGGCTGCCAAATCGCCCCGCGTGAAACCGCACGCCCGGCCCGCACCAAGCTCGCCGCGCCGCTCGTCGTGCTACCGGCCGAAACCTACGGTCACGTGCTCATCGTCACCGCCGCGTGGGACAAGCACGGCCCTTATCATTTCCTCGTGGACACGGGATCCTCGCTCACGCTGGTGTCGCCCGAACTCGCCCAGCGGTATCGCGATGAAAACGCGCTGCCCGCTAGCGCCCCGCCGGTCCGCGTGCGCTCGGCAAACGGAGAGACCGTGACCCTGCCCACCACGGTCATCACGCGGCTCAAGCTCGGCGACGCGCAGTTTGAACGCGTGCCGGTGGGCGTGTTCGACTGCGGCACCCTATCCGCGCACTACGGCATCAAAATCGATGGCGTCCTTGGATTCTCGTTGTTTCGCGATACGCGACTGACGCTCGATTATCCGCAGTCGCGCCTCATCCTCGCGCCGGCCCGCAGCGCCTTGCTGGTTCCGGGTGCGGTGCTGCCCACCCAAGCGGGTGCAAATTTGCCCATCATCTCCGTCCGGCTCGGCGACCGGGAAATCCCCGTGTTGGTGGACAGCGGCAGCGACGCGACGCTCAACCTCGATCCAGCCGGGCTCACGTTGCGCTATCGCGCCGAGCCCCGCCCCGTCGCGCTCGTGGGCACGCTGACCGGCGATCAGACGCAAACGGGCACCCGACTCGAGGCGGACCTGCAAATCGGCCCCTACTCCGTGCCCACGCCGATTGTTTATCTGAACGACAGCCTCAGCTCCCTCGGCGGGGGCTTGCTACGCCATTTCAGCGTCACCTTCGACCCACTCTGGCATCGGGTCGTTTTTCACCGCGAATCCCGCACCCCGCTCACCGTGCCGTCGTTGCGCGGCACCGGCTTGGGCTTCAGCAAGACGCCCGCCTACTGGCGCGTGGCCGGCGTGGTGCCGAACTCGCCAGCGTCGCAAGCGGGCGTGCGCAAAGGCGAGCTCGTCAGCCGCATCAACGGCGAAGCGGTCGCACAATGGAGCTTCCAGCGCTACGAACGCCTGATCGCCGAGGCCGACCGCGTGACCTACACGTTCTTGCGCGGCACGGAGGAATCCGACCGCGAGCTCCCGGTCTTCTTGCTCGTGCCCTGATCGTCGCCCCGGCGCAGGAGAAACACCGCCACGCCATCGTGCCCGTCCTCCCACGGATAGCACCGCACGGTGCGCTCCAGCGTGTATTGGCCGCCCAGCTTACTCTCGCGGAACGACTGGACGACGCCTTCGTTTTCATCGGCGTCGATGCTGCAAGTAGAGTAAACCAGCCGCCCGCCCGGGAGCACCAGCCGCGCGGCGGCGTGTAGCAGCGAGAGCTGCTGCCGCGCGTGCTTGCGAAAATCGTTTTCCTGCAACCGCCACTTCACATCGATGCGGTGCCGCATGACGCCGGTGTTGCTGCATGGCGCGTCGAGCAGCACCGCCGTGTAGCTCAGTGGCAACCCGTGCTCGCGCAAAATCCGACCCGCGTCCTTGAGCAAATCCGCCTGCACCAATGCCACATCCACCCCGCGGACCTCGGCGAGGTTGTGCCGCAGACGCTCAATCCGCGGCCCCGGCAAATCCAGCGCCACGATGCGGCCGCCACCGCCGCGCGCGTTCATCGCGTCGGCAACCGCCACGCTCTTGCCGCCGGGTGCGGCGCACAGATCAAGCACGGCCTCGCCCGCCTGTGGATTCAACGCCTCGATCGCGTGGCGCGTCGCCGGGTCTTGCACAAAAATTTTCCCGGCCTTGATCAAAGCCTCCAACTCCGACCAATGCCCGGGCGCGGCCTCGAAATACTCGGGCCAGGGTGTGGCCGATAAAAACTCCGGCGGCACCAAAGCCGGATCGCGCCGCCGCACGAGTAAGCGTGCCGGGGTCTGATTCCATTCGAGCAAGCGGCGAGTCGGCTCCGCGCCGAATTGTTGCAGCCAACGTTTCACCAGCCATGCGGGATGCGAAAAATAATCCGCCAGCATTTCCGGCAGGGCGAGTTTGGGGGGCGCGGGCTGGGCCAGTAGCGGCGCGAGCTTGCGCACCACGGCGTTGACGAGACGTGCCTCCGCCGGGCTCGCTAGCTGCTTGGTCTGCTCGACCGCGTGGTGGCCGATTTTCGCGACTTGCCCGGCGTAGTCCGCTTCATCCGCCGCATCGATCAGTTCAAATCCGGCCAGCATAAGCGCCGCGCGGGTGGAAAATCGCGGCCGGTGCGCGATTAGCTGGTCAAGCGCGGTTCCAATCCGCCCGCAGTGCCGAATCACGCCGAAAACGAGGTGTTGGCAGCGCGCCCGCTCGACCGCCGAAAGCTTCGGCGGCAGGGCATCCAGCAGGGCGTCCACGCGCTCATGTTGTTCCAGCCAACGGGCCAGCAAACGCGCCGCGTTGACCCAAGCTCCGACAGAATCGTTAGTTACGTTGCGCATAGGGGAAATCCGACACACTGTTTGACAATACCGGCCATTGTAAGCTGAACTAAATCCTTCCCGTCTTTCCAACACGCAATCATGAATTCTGAAGCAGTCTCCGCATTAATTGCCAAGAACCCGACCCTGAAGGCCGCCAAAGCCAAATTGGAAGCCATGTCCCCCGGGTCCTATTGCGTGCATCGCAGTTGGGGGTTCGGCCAGATCAAAAGCTACAATGAGGCCGCCCAGCGCCTCGTGATTGATTTCAAGGACAAGCCCGGCCACCAGATGGACCCGGTGTTCTGCGTCAACACGATGGAAGTCCTGCCCGCGCGGCACCTGCTGGTGCGCAAGGAGACTGAACCGCAAAAAATTGCCGAATTAATCAGCGAAGACCCCGCGCAACTGCTCGTCGAGGCGCTCGAAACCTATCCCAATAACGCCGCCACCGCCATCGAGGTCGAGATCGTCCTCGCCCAAGTCGTCGGTGAGGCGAAGTTCAAGAAGTGGTGGTCCACCGCACGCAAGATCATCAACAAGGATCCACGCATCGCCATTCCCGCCAAGAAAACCGAATGCTACATTCTGCGTGAAACGCCGATCTCCACCGAGGTCGAGATTCTCGAGCAATTCAAGGGCACCCGCTCGGCCCGCCGCCGCATCACCCTCGCCGTCGAGTTGCTGGCCAACGCCACGAAGGACGAGGAGCAGCACGTCCACGCCGAGGTCCTCCAAGGCGTTGTTGACGCCGTGCGCGACAGCAACCAGCTCGACCGCGCCGAACGCCTTTACGGTGCCGCTATCCGCGACGATCTCGCCAAACTGCTCGGCCGCGACACCACCCACGAGCCCACGCAAGCCTCGCTCATCGCCGAGGTGCGCGACCTCGCGGGCATCGCCGAGCGCATCCCCGTCCACTTCCAGGGCCGCTTCCTCGAACTCGTCAACGAAACGCACCCCATCGAGGCGCGCGACATCATCTTCGGCCTGCTAAAATTCTCCCAAGGCAAGTTCACGACCGAGTGCATCAACTTCCTCGTCGAGCAGGACCACACCCAAGAGCTCGCCGCCGCCCTCAAGCGTTGGCAGACCGAGCAGAACCTGCGCGCGCCCGTCCTCCTCTGGATCGTCAAGAACCGCCACTCGAAGAAGTTCGCCAAGCTCCTCAACGACCTCATCACCCCGCGCCTGCTCAGCGCCATCTACTTC
>JADLBI010000080.1 GCA_020847775.1 Opitutaceae bacterium | reverse complement strand
GGTCAGGCCCAAGCACTGCAAGAATTTCTGCCATGAATTTATCAATGCGGTGGCAGCTCTCGTAGAGGACGAGTGTGTAATCAAACTCACGGTATTTCTCCAGAAACGCGGCGCGGGCAGATGACTTGGGCGGGAGAAACCCGACGAACAAAAATCCATTTGTCGGCAGGCCGCTAGCGCTCAGCCCGGCGGTCAGGGCGCAGGGGCCGGGCACCGGAACCACGGGCAAATTGAGACGGCGGCAGGCACGGACGAGCCTGAAACCGGGATCGCTGATGGCAGGTGTGCCGGCGTCGCTCACGAGGGCGACGCTTTTTCCGGCGGCGATTTCGGCGGCGAGGCGTTCGGCTGCCTCGGTTTCGTTATGCTCGTGGTAGGAGACAAGGGTCTTGCGCGGCAATGCGAGTCGGGCGAACAGCGCGCCGGTCGTGCGCGTGTCTTCGCAGGCGACGAGAGCAACCTGACTGAGGATTTCCCGCGCGCGGGGGCTGAAGTCGGCGAGATTGCCGATGGGCGTGGCCACGACATAGAGGTGTCCGGCCTGAGCCTGGAGCGATGAATTGATCGGTGCGTCGACCATGAAACAAAAAATCCGGCGGAGGCCGGATTCGTTGCGGATGAGGCGAAGTCTGGGCTCAGTTGCCAGGCTGGGAGAGTCCGGGAATTTGGCCTTCCCAATTGGCGGGGCGGCTCCACGGAATCGAGGTGTCGCGGCTGGAACGGGTGGTGCAGCCGGCCAGTAGTGAACCGGCGGCGAGGGCGAGCATGACGAGGAAGCGGGACTTGGCGGTGTTCATTGGGTTATCGGGCTATGACAGCAGAATCGCCCTTATGCAAGGCGCCACGCAAAGATTGAGGGTCAACTTGCGCGATGGAATGGCGGGCACGCACGTCGCTGATTAGAGCCACACCGAGGGTATCGGTTCCGCGTTGTAGCAGAAATTTCTGAGCGGGCAGTGCGCCGTGGTCCGCGCCGTAATTAAGCACAACGAAGGCGTCGGACGGGCCCACGCTAACAACGAGTGTGCTGCGGGTGCGGTCGGTGGCTAACACCGGGCTGGTCGCGGCAGAGCCTTGGCGGGCAGCGGCGAGCTCGCGCTCTAGGCGCGCGATGGTGTTTTCGTATCCGGAGATGAGTTCGCGCGGGACAGGTTGGGCGGCGGAGAGCTTTTGCTGCAATTGCGCGTGTTCGGCGCGAAGGCTGGCGTGTTCGGCGGCAAGACCGGAGATTTCGGTGCGTGCCGTCGCGAGTTCGCGGGCGATTTGGATTTTTGAAAGTTCGGTGGCGGTGAGCTTGGTCTTGGTTGCGCCCAGCTCGGTATCGAGTTCGAGGAGTTGTTGCTGAAGCCGCTCGCGGGTCTGGTCGGAGGCGGCCAGCTCGGCGAGTTGCTGCTGGCTGGCGGAATTTAGCGCGGAGACTTGCCGGGTGAGCGCGGTGGCATTGCGCGAGCTGCGCAGATAGAGCAGGCCGAGCAGCACGCAGCCGAATGCGGTGAAGATCGCGAGGTTCCTGACCATGGGCTTTCCGAGTGAGGATGAAACAAGGGCCCAGGGAGGGAAAGGTAAATATGCCGGACTACAGGCCGTAAACCGATTGGTGCCAAGGAGCGCGGGCCTCCTTGGTGGCCGCGCCATTGGCCGCGAGGTGCTCGAGGATCTTGAATACCAGCTCAGCGTCACCGTGCGTTTGGGTGGCAAGTTCTTCGGCGGTGAAGCGTTGGCCGCGATTGGCGCGCAAGGTGTCGAGCAGTTTGCGTTGCAGGGCGATGACGCCGGTGGCGGCTTTCTTGCCGGCCTCGACGCCGGGCTGGTGATAGGCGTTGATACCGACGAGCGAGGCGTAGAGTCCGACGACGCGTTCGTAGAGCGCGATGAGCATGCCGAGGGTGCGTGGCGAAACTTCGTCAATCGTTAGGCTGACCGACCAACGGTCCTTTTCGGACAGCGCGGCCTGTGTGCCGAGGTAGAAGCCCTGCAGGTAGTCGCCGGAGGTCACATCGGTCTCGACCGCTAGGGAGGCGCCGGCGCGGTCTTTGAGCACTTCGATAAAGGTGACGAAGAAATTATTCACACCCTCGCGGAGCTGCTGCACGTAGGCGTGCTGGTCGGTCGAACCTTTGTTGCCGTAAACCGCGATGCCTTGGTTGACGACCTCGCCGTTGAGATCCAGCTCCTTGCCGAGTGACTCCATTACGAGCTGTTGGAGGTAACGCGAGAACAGGAGCAGGCGGTCTTTGTAGGGCAGCACGACCATGTCTTTCGCGCCGCGGCCGTTGGTGGCGTAGTGCCACATGAGCGCGAGCAACGCTGCGGGGTTTTCGCGGGTGACTGGTTGGCGCGTGGCCGCGTCCATCGCAGCGGCCCCGGCCAGCATGGCGGAAATATCTATGCCCTGGAGTGCGGCGGGCAGCAGACCGACGGCGCACAGCTCCGAGGTGCGGCCACCGACCCAATCCCACATGGGGAAGCGCGCGAGCCATTTGTCGGCGACGGCGACCTGATCGAGCTTGGAGCCGTCACCGGTGACGGCGACGAAATGGGCGGCGGGATTGAGCCCGGCGGACTTGAAAGCGGCGGCGGCTTCGAGCATGCCGTTGCGTGTTTCGACCGTGCCGCCGGATTTGGAAATGACGATGACCAAGGTCTCGGCGAGTTTTCCTGCAAGACCGGCCAGCACGTAGTCCATGCCGTCGGGATCGGTGTTGTCGAAGAATGACACCAGCATTTTGTCGCGGCCGGGTTGGCCGAGCGCGTGGCTGGCGAGTTGTGGACCCAGGGCGGAACCGCCG
>JADLBI010000079.1 GCA_020847775.1 Opitutaceae bacterium | reverse complement strand
TCGCCTGCTCAATGTCGTCGAGGAAATGTCCATCGCCGCGAGCGTGCCCATGCCGGCGGTTTACGTGCTCGACAAGGAAAACGGCATCAACGCCTTCGCCGCCGGGTTGACCACGAGCGACGCCGTCGTCGCCGTCACGCGCGGCACACTCGACAAACTCACGCGCGACGAATTGCAGGGCGTCATCGGCCACGAGTTCAGCCACATCCTCAACGGCGACATGCGGCTCAACGTCAAGTTGACCGCGCTCTTGTTCGGCATTCTCGCCATCGGGCTGATGGGGCGCGGCATCATCTGGTCGCTGCGCGGCATGCGTGTGCGTTCCTCCGGCAACAACAAAAACTCCGGCGGCATCCTCATCGCGATCCTCGCCGTCGGTCTCGCTTTGCTCATCATCGGCTACGTCGGTTACTTCTTCGGCCGGCTCATCCAAGCCGCCGTGTCGCGCCAACGCGAATTTCTCGCCGACGCCTCCGCCGTGCAATTCACGCGCAACCCCGGTGGCATCAGCGGCGCGCTCAGCAAGATCGGCGGTTACGCCCTCGGCTCCCGACTGACCAACAACCAAGCCACCGCCATCGGCCATTTCTTTTTTGCCCAAGGCTTCAAATCCAACTTCGGCGGCGCTTGGGCCACGCACCCGCCGCTCGAACAACGCCTCCGCGCCATCAATCCGGCGTGGGACGGCCAGTTCTTCGATCCCCCGCAGGTCGTCGATGTCGCCACCGAAAGCTTCGCCACCAAAGGTTTCGCGCAACCCGCTGGCACCTCCTATGCCGCGCCGCCTAAACTCGCCCCGCCGCGCCGCATCGCGTTTCAACCCGCCGCCGCAATCGCCACCATCGGGCAGTTGACCGACGCGCACCACCTCGCCGCGACCGCCGTGCTGGATGGCATTCCCGATGTTCTGCGCGAAGCCGCGCGCATACCCGCCAGCGCACCGGCCATGGTGTATGGCATATTGCTCGGCACCGACCCCGCGCACGCCGTCCAAGTCGAAACCCTGGTCAAACAACACGATGGCCCGAGCGCACCGCAATTCACCCAACTCTCCCCGGCGATGCGCGCGCTCGCCCCTGAAACCCGGCTGCCGCTGCTGCTGCTCGCCATGCCCGCGCTGCGCCAACTCGATCACGCCGCGCTCAACCGCTTCCTCGGCACGCTCGACGAACTCGTCCACGCCGACAATCAGGTGACAGCGTTCGAATTCGTGCTGCAAAAACTGCTCACGCATCACCTCGACCTCGCGAAAAATCCTCACCGCACACCGGCGTATTTTTCCTTCAACCCGCTCGTCGCCGACATCGCCGCCATTCTGACCGCCCTCGCCCGCACCGGATCCAACGACCAAACTGCCATCGCCCGCGCCTACGCCGACGGTGCCGCGCAACTAAAATTGATCGAACCCGCGCTACTGGGCGCCGCCCCGGCCAAAGTCGATTTCAACGCCCTCGACCAGGCGCTCGAAAAACTCGCCGCCTCCTCCCTCCCGATCAAAAAGCGCACGCTGCTCGCATCCGCGCACGTCATCGGCAGCGACGGCGCCATCACCGTGGAGGAAGGCGAACTCTACCGCGCCATCGCCGCCGCGATTGATTGCCCGCTGCCACCGCTCGGCGCCGCTCCAGTTGGCGCTTGATCGAGACTGCCCCTTGCGCCAGTCGCCGGTGGAAAAGTTGACAGAATCAATCCACGACGGATAGTTCTGCCATCGTGAAGGACATCCGAACCGAGCCCTTTTATCCTGTGTCCGAAGCCGCCCGCTTGCTGCGTGTGCCCGCCTCGACGCTGCGCGCTTGGTTCGATATCAAGGCCAGTCGTTCGTTGAACTTTTTGGAACTGCTGGAAGGCTATACGATTCAAGTCCTGCGCACCAAGCATCAACTTTCCATGCGCAGTATCCGCCGCGCCATCACCTTTCTCAAACACGACACCGGCGAAGCCTATCCCTTGGCCATGCAAGGGCTCGGATTTGAAGCTGACCGCTCCGATCTCTACTTTACCCGGCTGGGCAAGTTGGTCAGCGCTTCCGAACAGGGCCAACTGGCCATCCGACAAGTGCTCGAATCTTTTCTCCAACGCGTGGAACACGATGCCAGCGGACTGGCCCTGCGCTTCTATCCCCTTACCCGTGACCTGCGGACCGATGGTCCCAAGGCCATCGTGATTGATCCCGAGCTCTGTTTTGGCCGGCCCTGTATCGCCAGCCGGGGCATTGCCACCGCCATGGTGGCCAGCCGTTACAAAGCCGGCGAATCGATGGCTGAGTTGGCGGCCGATTACGAGTGCGGGATTGAAGCGATAGAAGAAGCCATTCGTGCCGAACTCGATCTCCAGCGGGCCGCTGCCTGAGTCTCCTTTCTTCTTCATCGACCGCAGCCTGAGCAAGCGGACCTTTGCCCGATTATTTGCCGAAGTCGGCATCGCTTGCGAACTGCATGACGACCACTTCGCCCCGACGGCCCATGATACGGAATGGATTCCGGCTGTAGGCCGGAAAGGTTGGATCATTCTTACGGTGGATCGTCGCATCCGTTACAATCCTCCGGAGAAGAGAGCGTTTCTCGAATCAGGCACCTTCGCGTTCATGATCGCCAGTCGTCAACCGCTGCGGGCCGATGAGATGGCCGCCATCTATATCAAAGCGATGCCCGCCATCCATCGGGCGTTGGCCGCTCATCAACCACCGGTCATCTTCAAAGTTTATCAAGACGGACGCATCGAGCCTTGGCTGGGCGATAGTTGATGACTTCATGGGTTATTTGGCCGCCGCCGGCGCCGTCGCGGCCTCGACCAACTCGATTTCCTCCGCCGTCAGTCCGTAGAGTTGATAAACCAATTGATCGATCGCACGGTCCGTCGCCGCGATGTCGCGTTGCAAACGCGTTTGCGCATCCGGCGATTTCGCCGCCGCCAAATCCTCGTGGAGTTTCAGCATACGCTCAACCTGACTGACAATGTTTTTTTGCCCTTCGGTAGTGACCTCGCGAATAGGCAGTAACTTCAAGTAGGTGCCTTTGATTTTCGGGAATGTCCCCCGCTTATCGTAGAACCGCTCCAACCACAAAAAACCCATCAAC
>JADLBI010000078.1 GCA_020847775.1 Opitutaceae bacterium | reverse complement strand
GGCGCGTCGTTGGTGTGCAGCGTGGAAACGAGCAAGTGGCCGGTGAGGGCGGCCTCGACCGCGATCTGCGCGGTTTCTTCGTCGCGGATTTCGCCGACGAGAATCATGTCGGGGTCCATGCGCAGGTAGCAGCGCAGGGCGGTGGCGAAGGTGAGGCCGATCTGCCGGTTCATCTGCATCTGGTTGATGCCGGTGAGGGTGTATTCGATCGGGTCCTCGGCGGTCTGGATGTTGACGTCGGGCGTGTTCACTTCGCCGAGCGCGGAGTAGAGCGTCATGGACTTGCCCGAGCCGGTGGGGCCGCAGTGCAGAATCATGCCGTAGGGCTGGCGGATGCACTCGCGGTATCTGGCGAGGTTCTCGTCGGAGAAGCCGAGCGCGGGGAGGGGCAGGGTGGACTTTGATTTGTCGAGGATGCGCATGACCACTTTTTCGCCGTCCTTCATGGGGCCGGTGGCGACGCGCAGGACGATGTCCCTGTTCTATTTAGTGTATTTCTTGAACACGATGCGGCCGTCCTGCGGCAGGCGGCGTTCCGCGATGTCGAGGTTGCACATGATCTTCAGGCGCGTGACGAGCGCGTTGGAGACCTGCTTGGGCAGGCGGAGCTTTTCCTGACACAGACCGTCGATGCGGTAGCGGACGATAAGCTCCTTTTCCTGCGGCTCGATGTGGATGTCGGAGGCACCGGAGACGTAAGCGTCCTCGATGATGCGGTTGGTGAGCTGGATGATGGGCGCGGAGTCCTCGCTCTCGAGGTCGGCGGCTTTGACGTCGCCGCCGCCGCCGGTGTCGTCGTAGGCGGTGCTGATGATGTCGGCCACCGAGTCGATGTCCACGTCGTCGGGGGTGGCGGCCTGAGCCTTGGAGTCTTTGAAAAACTGCTTGAGCAGGGCGTCGAAGAGGGTGGCGGAGACGACGCGCACCTCCTCGATGTGCATTTCGGTGGCCTGGGAGAAGGACTCGCGTTTGACGTAGTCGAGGGGGTTGGTCATCAGGACCGCGACCGAGTTAGGCGAGAGCTGCTTGTGCGGGAAAATGCCTTCGCGGCGCATGATCGCGTCGCCGGTGACCTCGACGAGTTTTTCGTCGATCTCGATATCCTCGGCCTTGGTGACGAGCGGCAGGTCGGTGAGCTTGGCGATGAAGCGGGCGGTGTCGTCGGCGTTGAGCTGGAATTTCGGGTCCACCATACGCTGGATGAGCGTGGAGGAATACTCGGCGACCTCTTCCAGCAGCGTGCGGTCCTTGTCGGTGAACTGGCCGTCGGTGCCCGCGGCGGGCTCCTTGTTGAGCACCTGCACCGCGCCGATCACGGTGGCGGTCTTGAGCGCGACGGTGAGCATCGAGTTAACCTCGAAGCCGGTGGTCTTGGCCATGGAAACCAGGCTGCCGGCATCGGGGCCATGCTTGGTGAAGAAAATGGATTCGCCGGTCTGGATGACTTTGCCGACGTTGCCGGTGCCGAGGGGGAGTTTGAGCGCGAGCAGTTTGGCGCGCGTTTCGTGAAAGGTCGTTTCCTTGGCCTTGTCCTTGCCCCAGAGCGTCGGCGAGTAGTAAACGTGCTTGAAGGCGCTGTCGTTGCCCTCGACGAGGTAGAACGTCATGGACTGGGCCTGCAGGGCCTCCACCACTTTGGCGGCGGTCAACTCGATGACGGAATCAAGGTCCTCGCGGCTGGGGGCCGGCTTGGAAATGATCTTGATCAGCAGGGAACGACGCAGGGCGTTGGCGATCTGTGGTGTGGCCATGAGGGGGCGCGAGGGACAGGTGCGGACAACTCCGGGATTGTCAGCCGCCGCCGGGTGCCGCAATGACAAATCCGCGCTCCCCCTCCCGCGATGCTCACTTGGTTGAGGCTGCTTTGGTCGAAATGGCTCCCCGGCAACGCCGGGGCGCGGGGGGAATTGTTGGCGCGGCGGCATCTTGAATCGGTGGCGGGCCTGCGCATCATCGCGGCCAATTGGCGAAACCCGCGCGACCGGCGCGACGAGCTGGACTTGGTCGCGATGGACGGCGAGGTGCTGGTGTTCGTCGAAATCAAGACGCGCAGCGCGGGCGCGCTCGTCTCGGGCTACTATGCGGTGAATGATCGCAAGAAGCGCGTGGTGCGGCGCGCCGCGCAGGCGTATTTGCGTCGGCTCAAACCGGTGCCGCGCACCATCCGCTTCGACATCGTCGAAGTGGCCCTGCCGCGCAAAGGTAGCCGTGACAAACCGGATGTGCGGCATTTCGCCAACGTGCCGTTGTTCGCGAAACACTTCCGGCTCGGTAAGTGAGTGCGGGGCGTGAATCGGAATCCCGCCCGGCCACAACTTGCGTCCCTCCGCGAGGCCATGGCCACAGTCCGTATATGACTGCCAAAGGCCTTGCTTGCGCCCGGCGCGGAGTCTGAAAACATGGGTTCCATGGCTGAAGCCCAGCGACATCCTTTTCTGCACGGTCTGAGCAAGCATCGCGGCGCGCCGCCGACGGTCGTCGTCATCTTCGGCGCCTCGGGCGATTTGACCGCCCGCAAGCTCATCCCCGCCGTTTACAACCTCGGCGTGGACAACCTGCTGCCGACCGATTTCCATCTCGTCGGCTACGGCCGCAAGGAGATTTCCGACGACGAATTCCGCACGCTGGCCGCCGACGCGATCAAGGAATTTTCCCGACGCGAGCTGAACCCGGGAGTGTGGGACCGCATCGCGGCCAACACGACTTATGTGGCCGGAGGCTATGACGACGCCGACGCGTTCAAGCGACTCGCCGCGCACATAGGCGACATCGAGGCCCGCGTCGGTCGCGACGTGCAGGCGCTGTTTTATGTCTCCACGCCGCCATCGGTTTTCGCGCCGATCTTGAAAAACCTCGGCGCGGCGGGCCTCGCGCACAAACACCTCGCGCATCCGCACCACGCCAAGGTCATTATCGAAAAACCCTTTGGCCGCGACCTCGCCTCGGCCCGCGGGCTCAACGGCACCATCCGTTCCGTGTTCGAGGAGCATCAGGTTTACCGCATCGACCACTATCTCGGCAAAGAGACGGTGCAGGACTTGCTCGTGCAGCGGTTCTCCAACGCGATTTTCGAGCCGCTGTGGAACCGCAACTACATCGACAGCGTGCAGATCACGGTGGCGGAGGAGGTCGGCGTGGGCACGCGCGGAGGTTACTACGAGCAGAGCGGCTGCCTGCGCGACATGATCCAAAACCACACGATGCAGCTGCTCGCACTGACCGCGATGGAGCCGCCCGTGTCGCTCGACGCGGAATCGATCCGCAACGAAAAGGTGAAGCTGCTCAAGGCCATCCAGCCGCTGCGGCTCGGGCCGGATGGCGACGTGGCCCGCGCGCAGTATTCCGCTGGCATGATCGGCGGCAAACCCGCGCAAGGCTACCTCGAGGAAGAGGGCATTGCCGCCACGTCCAAAACCGAGACCTACGCCGCGCTGCGCCTCTCGATCAACAACTGGCGCTGGCAGGGCGTGCCGTTTTATCTGCGTTCCGGCAAGCGCATGGCGCGCCGCGTCTCAGAGATCGCGATCAATTTCCGACGGCCGCCCGGCACGCTGTTTGCCGAGAGCGAGAAGTTCAATCTCGCGGGCAACACGCTGGCGTTCCAAATCCAGCCCGACGAGGGCATGAGCCTGATCCTCAACGCCAAGGTGCCAGGCCTCGAGACACGCACGCAGCCGGTGAAGATGAATTTCCGTTACGCCACGACCTTCGGTTCGAACACGCCGGAGGCCTACGAACGGCTTGTGCTCGACGCGATGATCGGTGACGGCACACTCTTTATCCGCGGCGATGAGGCGGAGACCTCGTGGAAACTTTGCACGCCGCTGCTCGAATCATGGGCGGCGGCCGGTCGTGACGGCATGGATCAATATCCCGCCGGCTCGTGGGGGCCGGGTAGCGCCGCGGCCCTGCTCGCCAAGAACAACCATCACTGGCGCCAACCCTGAGCCATGCCATCGATCTTTGATGTGCTGCCGGGCATCGAGGTGCCGGTGGGGGCAATATCCAAGCGGCTCGCGCGGATGTGGAGCGACCCCGGGGTTGACGGTGGCGCGGCCAGCGCGGATGACGCCAAGGCCACGCAGGTTAATTTTGTGCTGCATCTTGGCTACCAGACGACGGCGGATGACGCCGCCGCACAGTTCACCGCTTTGGTGAATTTCTCCCGCCGTTACCCCAGCCGCACCGTGGTGCTCTGCCCGGTTGCGGCGGAGGACGACCGAGGCGGCACGGAAATCCGCGCCAAGATTTATGGTGAATGCCACTTCGGCAAATCGAAGCAGGATCGGCGTTGCGTGGAGTTTGTGATGCTGAATTACACGGCGGCGGCGCGCGATTATTTGGAGAGTCAGGTCTCCATCTGTCTCTCGACCGATTTGCCGTTGTATTATTGGGCGCACCGGTTTTCCGCGAGTGCCAGACTGGCTAAGTATCGCTATATGCTTGGCGGCGCCAAACGTATCCTACTGGACAGCGCCATCGCGCCGGCCGACGCGTTGGCTTACCCGTGGCCGAATCCCGCCGCGGTGCGCGACTTGGTGTATTCGCGACTGCTGCCAGTGCGCCAGACCGTGGGACAGTATCTCGCGGGCTTCGCGCCCGAGGTGATCGCCGATGGGCTGACGCAAGTAACGGTCACGCACTGCACCGGACTGGCCGCCGAAGGGCGCGTGCTATCTGGCTGGTTGACGCGCCGACTGGCGGCCTGCGGGGCGCAAGGCATGGGCTTCGAACAGCAAGTGGGCGAGGATCATAAACTCGCGGTCGAATTGCACTACGCTCAACCCGGAAAACGGTTTCATTGGCAGGGAGATTTCACCAGTGGCCATGCGCATTTTGAATGCACCTTGAACGGCGCGGCATCCACTCTCGCCACCTCGATCAGCCTGCTGCCGCCTGAGATGGCGCTGAGCGAAGCGATGTTTTTCTGATCACCGGCCGCTGGCGCGGCCGAGACCGGCGAGGGTATTTCGGGCAATAATAAACCCGCGGCCCTAGGGCCGCGGGTTCAAAAACGAGAAGAAAAGCGCTCAGGCTTTTTGCACGAGGCCGGCCTTCAAGGCCTTGACCGAGACCAGCATGCGCTTGGTGCCGCCGTTGGGCAGTTTGACGCGGATGCGCTGCAGGTTGGGGCGGAATTTGCGGGGCGTGATGCTGGTCACGTGCGTGCCGATGCCGCCGCTCTTTTTGCTCTGTCCATTGCGGTTGATGATGCTGCCCTTGGTGGGGCGCTTACCTGTGATTGCACAAATTCTGGCCATGACGTAAGTGGTTAAAAGGGTTGCGAGTAAAGGTTTGGAACCTGCGGAAGCAAGGTGAATCTCAAATATCTTTCGGGCGGCGGATACCGTGCAGAACTTGGAATTTTTGCCCCATGTGGGCGGGATGGATCAGCTGCATAAGCGCCATCTTGCGCGGGCTCATCCGGTCTGCTTCCGCGCGCATGGTGCTTTCGAGCAAGCGGGCGGCGTGGCGGATGAAAAAGGCTTCCTGTGAAGCGACTGGCGGGGAGGCGAGGTCCGCGGCTTGCAGCTCGGCTTGCAGCCAATCCCAGCAAACGTGGCAGGTGAGGTCCTGCTCGCCGGGGTAGGCCAGTAGGTCGTTTGATTGTTGGTGGTGACGATAGGCGCGCATGGTGCCCGCGGGGCAGGTGGTGGTGATTTCCGCCCAAGTTTTGCCATAGTCGCACGCGAGTAGGAGGCCGTGCCAAGGTCCACTCGCGATGTCGCGCATCAGGTCGGTGGCGGCGCGCGGGGCATCAATCACGTAGCCTTCGGGCGCATTCGTCGGCAAATAGGTCGGCGCGTCAGTCAGCGGGAGCTCGATCTCGCGCAACTCACCTTGCGCGCAGGCGACGCCCAGCTCGCGCCAAGCCGTTTGTCGTCGCACGAAACGCCGACAGGGCTGCGCGTCGAACAGTTCGTTGGAAAACACCACACATGGGCCGGAGAGCGCGATCGGCTGGCCGAGCTGAATCACGCGGGATGATGCGAAAGGATGCGCCAAGCCCCGCAAAATGCCGCCACCGGGCTCCGCGCCGATTTCCACGAACTCGCTTTGGGCGCAGGCCGCCGCACCGAGCAGGTCCACGCAGCAGGCCGCGATGAGTTCGCCAAACAAATCGCCGACGGAGGTCGCGGTGAAAAAATCCGCGCGCGGATTGAGCCCGACGCGCTCCCGGTATTGCCGATAATAGCCGACCTCGGCGTCAAACAGCGCCAGAGCCATGAATTGTTCAAACGACATGGCCGAGGCGGGGCTAGCCAAGGCATGGAAGCGGCGCAGAAACTCGGGCGAGGGCGGCTGGAGTGACGATCCCATTTACAAAGCGAAGCAGATGCACACAGTCGCGCCCATGCTCAAACGGATTCTTCCTGTGCTAGCCGGCGCGTGCCTCGGCTTGGTGCTTGCGGTCGTGCTGCTGCGACAGGCGGCGGGCTGGGGCTGGTTGCCGAACCGCGAGCTCAATCGCGCGTCCGACTACGTGCGAGAAGTGATGAGCCTAGTCAACGAGCACTACGTGGAGCCAGAGCCGGCGCGCTATGACCGGCTGGCGCGCGAAGCCATCCACGGGGTGGTCGGCACCTTGGATCCACATTCCGAGTTTTTGGAGGCGGGGGACTTCGCCAATTTCGAGGACGATCTGGACGGTGAATTTGGCGGCATCGGCGTGCAGGTGGAGCAACGCGACGGCAAGATCGTAATCATCGCGCCCATCGCAGGGACCCCGGGCGACCGGGCCGGGCTCTTGCGGGGCGATGAAATCATCTCAGTGGACGGACGCGGGGTCGGCGACAAGGCACCGATGACGGACGCGATCGACCGGCTGCGCGGCAAACCAGGCACCCGCGTGCGGGTCGGCTTGCGCCGTCCGGGCACCGGCCGCGATTTCGAGGTGTCGCTCGTGCGCGAAAAAATCGCGATGGAGAGCGTGCGCGAGTCGCGCTTGCTGGGTGATGGTATCGGCTACATCCAGCTGGTTGATTTCTCCGCGCGAACCGGCGAGCAGTTTCTGACCGCGGTGGATGCCCTGATCGAACAAGGTGCCCACTCGCTCATTTTGGATTTGCGCAACAATCCCGGCGGCTTGTTGGAGGCCGCGGTGGCGGTGGCGGAACCGTTTTTCCAGACCGGCGAACTGGTGGTTTACACCGAGGGGCGCGATCCCGCTGATCGTGAAGAGCTACGAGCGGGCATGACGGGCGAACCCTGGGCGCTGCCGTTGGCCGTCCTGATCAATAGCGGCACGGCCAGCGCGGCTGAGATCGTGACCGGGGCGTTGAAGGACACGCGGCGCGCGGTGATCGTGGGGGAGCGCTCGTTTGGCAAGGGCTCAGTGCAGACCCTGTTCAAGCTGCGCAATGGCGAAGGCATGAGGATCACCACCGCGCGATACTACACTCCGAAAGGTGTTTCCATCCACAGACACGGGATAGAGCCCGATGTGGAACTGGTGGTGTCGCCTGAGGACGATGGGAAATTGCGATTACAACGGCTGCGTGGCGACGTCACCGATCCGGCGGAGTTCAAAGCGCGCTTTGGTTTCACGCCGATTGCCGACGCCCAGCTGGAAGCAGCCAAGGTCGCCTTGCGCGGATTGGAACTTTTGCGGCAACGGGGGGCGCGATGATTCTGGCGCTGGAAAGTTCGTGCGATGAAACCGCGGTCGCGTTGTTTGATCCGCGGCGCGGACTGGTGGGCGAGTGGGTGCGCACGCAGATGGCCTTGCACGAGAAGCACGGCGGCGTGGTGCCCGATCTGGCCACGAGGGAGCATTTGCGGGATTTTCCGCCGATGCTCGGTTTGGCGCGGCAACATGAAGCGTGGTCCGGCATCACGGCGGTTGCGGTCACGCAGGGACCGGGCTTGGCGGCGTGTCTCGCTATCGGGCTGGCATCGTCCAAGGCGCTGAGTCTGGCGCTCAATGTGCCGGTGTGGGGCGTGAATCATCTGCGTGCTCACGCGTTTTCGCCGTTCATCCGGCTGCATGGCGGGGAGGCTGGCGCGTTTGAGGCGGCGCTGGTTGCATTGCTGCCGCACCTCGGGCTGATCGTTTCGGGCGGCAACACATTGCTGGTGGAAATCACCACCGAACGGCGCGTGCGGGTAATCGCTACGACGCGCGATGACGCGGCGGGGGAGGCGCTTGACAAGGGGGCGAAGTTGCTGGGTCTCGGGTATCCGGGCGGGCCGTTGGTGGAGGCGGCGGCGCGCGGCGGCGATAGCGCGGCGTTTGATTTCCCTCGCGGTCTTGGTCGGCGGGACAACTTGGAATTCAGTTTCTCGGGTTTGAAAACCAGTCTGCGTTATCAGCTGGAGAAACTGTCGCTTGAGGAGGTGCAGACTCGCCGCGCGGATTTGTGCGCGAGTTACCAACAAGCGGTAGTGGATGCTTTGCTGCGCAAATTGGAGGCGGCCAGCGCGACTGGGCGTTACGCAAGCCTAGGACTTTCTGGCGGCGTGGCCAATAACACGCTGTTGCGGCAGCGCGTCAGCCATCTGGGGCAGAATCTCCGGTTGCCGGTGCTGATCGCCGAGCCCAAGCACACCGGGGACAACGCGGGGATGATCGGATTCGCGGCCTGGGCTGATCTGCACGGAGTGGACCGGCGCAGAGGATTGGACATGGAGATAGCGCCCAACGCGCAGGCCGACGCCGAGCCCGCCAGCTCAGTTCAGGTGTAGTCGCGGCGCAGGTTGCTAGGCAATATACCGAGCTCCTCGCGATACTTGGCGACTGTGCGACGAGCGATTTCTAGGCCCTTGTCCCGCAGGCGCCCCACGATGGCTTGGTCGCTAAGCGGCGCGGCCTTGTCTTCC
>JADLBI010000077.1 GCA_020847775.1 Opitutaceae bacterium | reverse complement strand
TGATGCGAGTGGCTCCGGATCTGCGCATCCGGCACCTGTATCACGATCGCGAAGAATTCACGCTGACCGGGCGGGTTAAGCCGGTTGAATAATCGCCCATTTTCGGACGAAACACGTGGACAACGGCGGTGAGCGGGCGGTTAAATTCGCCTCCCTTTATGAAGACTGCACTCAAACGTATCCTGCTCGGAGGCATGGTCGCGCTCGGACTGGCGGCTCTGGCTTCGGCAAACCCCGCCATCGAGGGCCACTGGCGCCTTGATCCGGCCGCGAGTTCCGCCCTCGACGGCTGGCATAAGATTGATCTCAACATCGGGCTCGACGGCTCGAAGGTGGCCGTCGCCTACACGATGCAGTGGCGCACCACTATTCATGAGGCGACCAACGTGTTCGATACGAACGCACCGACGGAGCAGCAGGATTTCTTCCGCGTCGAGCAGCGCCACATGGCGGTTTATCCCGCCAAGCATGGGGTGACAAAATCCACGGCCGCATGGATTGACGGCGGCAAGACGCTGCGCACCGAGGCGCTGACGCCGGTGGAGGTTTCGCAAGGCGATGTGATCATGCGCATCACCACCGAGTATCGCGTGAGCGAGCTGGGCGACAAGTTGACGGTCATCGAGCTGCACTCCACGCGCAACCGTCCGCTGGTTTACGTGTTCAACAAAGTGACCGGGGAGGACGCCAAATGAACTTCATCAAACGCATCAGCATTCTGGCCGTCTTGGCCGCTTTAATCGCCGCGCCGGTTTCGCGCGCGGCCGATCAGGGCAAGAACTACGGCGTGACGGCTTCGTATATGCACTTCGATCTCGACTGGCGCGAGGACGGCGGGCTGCCGACCAAGGCGTTGCTCGTCAGCCTGCAAGGCCTCGCCAATCGCAAGACGCCGCAACTCTACATCGTGCATCCGCCGGAATACCAGTGGGAGATCACCGGTCCGCTGTTCGATTTCTACAAACGCAAGCACGGCATCAAATTTCAACTGTTGCAGTCGGCTGACGAAGCGCTCGCGAAGTTCGCCTCCGCGGCCAAGGGCTACGTCGTGTGGGACAAGGCCGTTGATGCCTCGCTCAACGTCGCGTTCACCATCGCGGGCATCGAGGATGTCGTGGTCGTTTCTGAAGAACTTATCCCGCTCGTCGAAAAACATGGCTTGAAAAAGTTCGACGACCTGCGCGGCCGTTACACCGGCCAGACCGATGCGCAGATTTATCAGGACGCCTACGACAAGTATTGGGACCGCTGCGCGAAGGATCGCGTCATGCTCATGGGCGGCCACGCCGGCGCCGTGCGCATGCCCGGCATGGCCGACTGGGGCGTGGAGCAGAAAATGTTTTTCCACGATCTTTCGGCCAATCCGAACCGGCCCGAGCACGCGGCGGAGCTCGCGTTAACCCGCCGGATTTTTTCCGAGATCGAGCCCGGCGGTTACGTTTTTGGCTGGCACTCCTACGGCAAGGACACCGAGGAGCAATATACCACGCTGCTCTCGATGTATGGCCTGCGCATGGAAGGGCTGCACAACCTGCCCAACCTGAGCTTCAATCATCAGTTCGAGTTCACGCCCGGCTTCAAATTCACCAACAACCACAGCGTGCCGCTCGACGCCAAGCTGACTGCGGAGGCGAAAGTTTACATTTCGTTCGTGCAATCCGACTCGATCGGCATCGGCGTGTGGACCAAGCCCGGTCGCGGCAAGCTGCCCTTCGGCTGGCAGGTCACGATGAACTGGACGGAGTTTTCGCCCGCCGCGCTCGAGTATTTCCACGAGTCGGCCACGCCGAACGATTACTTCATCGGCGGTCTCTCCGGCCCCGGTTACATGTATCCGAACAGCATTCCGGCCGATCGCTTCCCGATCCTGATGGAGCGCGCGCGCAAGCTCATGGGTGTGCTCGACGAACACATCATGGAGATCATGGACAACACCGCCGCCGACGGCAACGTGGGCAACGCTGATCTCACGAAGGAAACAGTTGATCGTTATTACGAGCAGTTCCCGAATGTGATCGGTTTCATCAACGGCTACGGCCCGGCCCGCACGCGCGACCTGCGCGACACGCGCCCGATGATCTCTTACGATTACTACATCGACCCGCGCCGTCCGCGTGACGAAGTCGCCGCCGATCTCAACGAGCTCATCGCGCTCAACACTAAGCGGCCTTATTACCTGCTGGTGCACGTGCGTGAATCGAACGACGTGAACAGCCTCGTCGAAGTGACGAAGCAGCTCGAAGGTCCGATCGAAGTCGTGCCGGTGGACAAGTTCCTGAAACTCGCCGCGAGCAACAAGACCTACACGACGCGCTATCAAGATCCGGAAGACCCGAAGCACTTCGAGGGTTTCCCGAAGGAGTAGGCGACGCCTATCGCGATTAAGTTTTCCACGCCCGGCCAACTCGGCCGGGCGTTTTTGTTTGTTTGTCAATAGCCTCACGCAGAGCCGCGGAGACGCAGGGGATAATTCTGAAGCTAGAAAACCATGAATCGATTTGAGCGTTTCAAGTTAGATTATGGCTATAACCGTTGTCATTCTGAGGTGAAACCGAAGAATCCAGCACTTCTCTCGTAGCGGTGGATGCACTGGATTCTTCGCTGCACTCAGAAT
>JADLBI010000076.1 GCA_020847775.1 Opitutaceae bacterium | reverse complement strand
GTCATCAATGTCGGCGCCGCGACCGAGGCCGAGATGAAGGAAAAGAAGGCCCGCGTCGAAGACGCCCTCCACGCCACGCGCGCCGCGGTTGAGGAAGGCATCGTCGCCGGCGGCGGCGTCGCCCTCCTGCGCACCGCCAAGGCCATCGAATCCCTCCAGCTCGAAGGCGACGAAGCCATCGGCGCGCAAATCGTGCGCCGCGCTGTGGAGCACCCGCTCAAGCAGCTCTGCGCCAACGCGGGCGTGGACGGCGGCGTGGTCGTCAAGGAAGTCCTCGCCTCCAAGGGCAACGTGGGCTACAACGTCGCGACCGACGCCTTCGAAGACCTCGTCAAGGCCGGCGTGGTTGACCCGACCAAGGTCACCCGCACCGCGCTGCAAAACGCGGCCTCGATCTCGGGCCTCCTGCTCACCACCGAGTGCATGATCACCGAGCTTCCTGAGAAGAAGGAAGCCCCGGCGATGCCCCCGGGCGGCGGCATGGGCGGCATGGACTACTGAGTCCTGCCCGCGAGCCAATCGCATCCATTCACAAAGGCGCGCTCTTCGGAGCGCGCCTTTTTATTTCAGGTAGCCACAAGCGTGAACGAGGGGTGGTCCGTCCACTCTCAGGCTCTCGTGTCTACACCACTCAAGCTGGAGCAAACTTAGGGGCGGTTTGTTGCTCATCCCGCTCTGCGCAATGCAGCTCACTTCCGCGGTAAACTGGAGCATCAGCGATTTTGCCTTGATGGGGGTCCTGCTTTTTACCGCTGGTTTAGGTTGCGTGCTCGTGGCACGGAAGATCGCGCCGAGACGTCGGTTACTGGTGGGTGCTATGATTAGCGCCGTTTTCGTTTACGTCTGGGCGGAGCTTGCGGACGACGTGTTCACCAATTTGGGCAGTTGAATCACGGCGGTGTGGGCGGGCCGCGTTGTTGCCGTCGCCTTAATAATCCAGATACGGGGCGAGCCACTTCTCGGCGTCGGCCAGTGGCTGCGCGGTGCGCACGGCGTAGTCCTCGAGCTGGTCCTTGGCGAGTTTGCCGACGGCAAAATACTTGGAATCGGGGTGGTTCAGGTAGAATCCGCTGACACTGCTGGCAGGCCACATCGCATTGTGCTCGCTCAAGGTGATGCCGGTCTGGGCGGTGGCGTTGAGCAATTTGAACAATGGTGGCTTCTGCTGGTGGTCGGGGCAGGCCGGGTAGCCGGGAGCAGGGCGGATGCCGCGGTATTTTTCCCGGATGATTTCTTTCATCGTGAGGTTTTCACTCAGACCGTAACCGCAGAGATCGCGGACTTTTTTGTGCATCAACTCGGCCAGGGCTTCGGCGAGCCGATCGCCGATGGCCTGCGCCATGATGGCGTTGTAATCGTCGTTCGCGCGCTTGAAGGCCAGTGTGAGGTCTTCGACGCCGTGCCCGGCGGTGACGGCGAAACCGCCAAGGTAGTCAATCCGGCCGGAGTCCTTGGGTGCGATGAAGTCGGCGAGGCAGTGGTTGGATTGAGTGGCGGTTTTTTCGAGCTGCTGCCTTAGGAAGTGAAACGTGTGCAGCACGGTCGAGCGGTCCGGGTCGGCATAAACCTCGACGCTGTCGCCAACGCTGTTGGCGGGCCAGAAGCCGACAACGGCCTTGGCGGTGTAGAGCTTTTCGGTGATGATGCGGGTGAGCAGGGCCTGCGCGTCGGCGAAAAGCTTGGTGGCTTCGGGGCCGGCGACCGCATCGGTCAAGATATCGGGGAAGCGGCCATGCAATTCCCACGCGGAGAAGAACGGCCCCCAGTCGATATACTCGGCTATTGCCGAAAGCTCTAAATCCCAAATCCCAGCACCCAAAGAATTAGCCGTGCTGAAAACTCTCGTGCCGAGGAGTTCGGGGGTGGGGATGTCCACGGTAGCCCAATCAGAGCCCTGCCGGTTGGCGCGCGCTTTTTCCAGCGAGAGCAGCGGGCGTTGACTGCGGCGGTTGGCGAAGTCCTCGCGCTGCTTCTGCTGTTTTGCGGCGACTTCGGCCAAAAACCCGGGTTTTTGCGTGTCGCTGAGAAGCGCGCTGGCCACATTGACGACGCGTGAAGCGTCGAGCACATGGACGACCCCGGGCGCGTAGGCCGGAGCGATTTTGACGGCGGTGTGGGCCGCGGAGGTGGTGGCCCCGCCGATGAGGAGGGGAATCGTGAACTGCTCGCGGGCCATTTCTTTCGCCACATGCACCATCTCGTCGAGCGAGGGCGTGATAAGCCCGGAGAGCCCGATGAGGTCGGCGTTTTTTTCCCGCGCGACGGCGAGGATTTTCTCGGCCGGCACCATGACGCCGAGATCGATGACCTCGTAATTATTGCACGCGAGGACGACGCCGACGATGTTCTTGCCGATGTCATGCACGTCTCCCTTCACCGTGGCGGTGACGATGCGGCCCTGGGCCTTGGCCTGGCCGCCGGCGGCGATGTGCCGGGCTTTCTCCTCCTCCATGAACGGCGTGAGGTAGGCGACGGCCTTTTTCATCACGCGGGCGGATTTCACGACCTGCGGGAGGAACATTTTGCCCGCGCCGAAGAGGTCGCCCACGACGCGCATGCCGTCCATCAATGGGCCCTCGATCACGTCGAGTGGCCGGGCGAATTTTTGGCGGCACTCTTCGGTGTCGGCCTCAATGTGGGTGTCGATGCCCTTGACGAGGGCGTGACTCATGCGGGCTTCGACGGGGAGTTCGCGCCAAGCGTCCGCCTGGGCTTTGGCGGACGAGTCTTGCGTGGAGTCGGTTTGCGTAGCCTTCAGCTTTTCGGCGTGCTCGATGAGGCGCTCCGTCGCGTCGGGGCGGCGGTTGAGCAGCACGTCGTCCACGAGGTCACGCAGGATGGGTTCAATTTCGTCGTAAACGCCGAGCATACCGGCGTTGACGATGGCCATGTCGAGGCCTTGGGCGATGGCGTGGTAAAGAAACGCCGTGTGCATGGCCTCGCGCACGGGGTTGTTGCCGCGAAAGGAAAACGAGACGTTGGAAACACCGCCGGAGACCTTGGCACCGGAGAGTTGTTGTTTGATGAGGGCGGTGGCCTCGAAGAAATCGCGGGCGTAGTTGTTGTGCTCCTCGATGCCGGTCGCGACGGTGAGGATATTGGGATCGAAAATGATGTCCTCGGCGGGAAAGCCCGCGCGTTCGGTGAGCAATTTGTAGGAACGCGTGCAGATGCGCACCTTCTCGTCTCGGGTGGCGGCCTGGCCGTTTTCGTCGAAGGCCATGACGACCGCGGCGGCACCGTAGCGGCGGATGAGCCGGGCACGGCGGAGAAACTCCTCCTCGCCGTCCTAGAGCGAGATGGAGTTGACGATGCCCTTGCCTTGGAGGCAGCGCAGGCCGGCCTCGAGCACCGTCCATTTCGATGAGTCGAGCATCACCGGCACGCGGCAGATGTCGGGCTCGGCGGCGATGAGGTTGAGGAATTTGACGATGGTGGCCTCGCCGTCGATCAGCGCTTCGTCCACGTTGATGTCGATGATGTTGGCGCCGTTCTCGACTTGCTGCTTGGCGATGGCGAGGCACGCGTCCCAGTCGCCGGCCTTGAGAGCCTTGGCGAATTTGGGCGAACCGGTGATGTTGGTGCGCTCGCCGACGACGAGGAATTGGGAGGCAGAGCGGGTCATGCGATCAAGAGGGGTTCGAGGCCGCTAAGGCGGAGGGTGGAGGAGTGTTCGCGGGGCGTGCGGACGGGCACGCCGCGCACAGCGGCGGCGATGGCGCGGATGTGGGCGGGCGTCGAACCGCAGCAACCACCGACGATGTTGACGAAGCCTGCGCGCGCAAAGTCGCCGATGATACCGGCCATGTCGGCGGGCGTTTCATCGTAGCCGCCGAACGCGTTTGGCAGGCCGGCGTTGGGGTGGCAGGACACGAGACACTCGGCGAGCATGGCGAGCTCCTCGAGGTAGGGGCGCATCTGTTTGCCTCCGAGCGCGCAGTTGATGCCGACGGAAAACGGCCGCGCGTGGCGGATGCTGTGGTAAAACGCCGCGATGGTCTGGCCGGAGAGCGTGCGGCCCGAGGCGTCGGTGATTGTCACCGAGATCATCACGGGCAGGCGTCGGCCGGTTTCCTCAAACAGACCTTCGATCGCGAAGAGCGCGGCCTTGGCGTTGAGCGTGTCGAAAATGGTTTCGATTAGCAGCAAGTCCACCCCACCGGCGATAAGTGCCTCGACCTGTTCCCGGTAGGCGAAGGCGAGCTGGTCAAACGTGACGGCGCGATAGTCGGGCCGGTTGACGTCGGGCGACATCGAGGCGGTGCGATTGGTCGGGCCGAGTCCGCCTGCCACGAAACAACGCCGGCCCGGCGTGGCGGCTTCCGCGCGCCGTGCCGCGCGCAGGGCAACCTCGGCTGCGGCCTGGTTGAGCCCGGGCACGAGATGCTCGAGCGCGTAATCAGCCTGCGCGATGGTCGTGCTGCTAAACGTGTTGGTCGTGGCGATATCGGCCCCGGCCGCGTAATATTGAAAGTGAATATCCTCGATCACATCGGGCCGGGTGAGGCAGAGCAGGTCGTTGTTGCCCTTGAGGTCGCGCGGGTGGTTTCGCACCACGTCGTTGCGGAAATCCGACTCCGTCAGGTTGCGCTCTTGGATCATCGTGCCCATCGCGCCGTCGAGCACAGCGATGCGCTCGCGGCCAAGGGTATTCAGGGCGGTGGTGCGCTCGAGTGACATGGGCTCAATCCATCGCCCGCATAGAGCTATGGCAAGTATTATATCTTGAAATCCTGATGTATTGATGCAACAGATATTCGTGATGATTTGGCAGTCAATTCCTGCGCCCCATTCAACAAGTTTTGCGCAGCAATGCTAGTTGCGGCGGGGAACTTGTTCGCTGATGAATCACATCGTTCGTGTTCTTTCTCCATGTCTGGGGCAGCGGGGAAGGCCGTGGGATCCGGCCACAGTTGCGCTGCGGTGACACATCAGTCCAAACCTCCAGCGTGCGGCGAACGCACGGCAATCCAATCGGGTTACCCCCGGTGAAGGCGGAGGAGAGGCTGCCGACGAAAGTCGGCCGAAATGTGAAGTCCGAACATCCTGCTCCAGGCACTCACGCGGTTGGACATGGAAATTTTGCGCATGCCCGATCGCTCAAACTTCATCGCAAAAATGAAGCGTGAGGGCAGCGCCACCCGGCTACCGGCCACTGTGTCTGCTCTTACCTAGCGTAAACAGACACATCATGATCGCTTGCACCTCGGCCCGCTTGTCGGGTCGGATTATCGCCAGCCTCGCGCTGGCCGTGACCCTCGCGTCCGGCCGCGCCCAAGATTCCGCCGAGCCGGCGGAATCCGTCAACCTCGACACCATGGTCGTTACCGCGTTGCGGACGCCGGTGTCGTTAGCCCATCTCGCTTCCGCCGCCAGTGTGGTGACGGCCGCCGATCTGGCTGCCCGCCAGCAGTCGGATTTGCTGTCGGCACTCAGCACGCAGCCCGGGTTTCCCGCCGCCACCACCGGCCCGAGCGGCGGTGTGACCTCGCTCTTC
>JADLBI010000075.1 GCA_020847775.1 Opitutaceae bacterium | reverse complement strand
CCTCGGTCGCGATCTATATCTCGGCCGATGATACCAATGTTCCGAAGCTTTCGGACTATGTCATGGAAGCAATGGTAGGGACGGTTATCCCTAACCGTCCTTGGAGATATTCCGCGAGCCGGGCGGTTGAGGACAACCGCCCCTACCTCAAGTAACCCAAGCAAAATCTAAATTCTAAGGGCGCTTGATATATCGCGCGCGCTTCCCTCAACAGCCGCACCGGATTCCGGTGCGGCTTTTTTATCGGGCCGCCGCCACCTTCACCGCTTCCGCCGCCACTTCGTCGGCCAAGCCGTCGAGCGCCGCGAGCGGATAGTCGCGCAGGTTCGAGCGAATGCGGTTCTTGAGCGGCTGCAGCCATTTCTCGGGAATCGCCGCGTCGCCGTGGCGAATGCCCCACAGGCTGCCGCAGGTCGCGCCGTTGCAATCCGTGTCGAAGCCCGCGGTCACCGACAGCTTGATCGTTTCGGAAAAGTCATCGCCGCCGCAGAGCAAACTCGCCGCCACGACCTGCGCGTTGGAAATCGTGTGGCACCAGTCGTGTTGATCGAGTTCGTTCCACTCGCGATGAATGCTCGCAAGGATGGCATCGAAGTCCGCTCCTGCCGCGTGCTCGGCGAGGATGCGCGACACGCCTTCGTGCAAGCGTGATTTCTTCGGAATCTGCGCCAGGCCGGCGCGGATGATTTCCGGCCAAGTCGGCAGCACAAACGCCGCCGCCAGCATCGCCGCCACCCACATCTCGCCGTAGATGCCGTTCTTCACGTGGCTGATCGAGGCATCACGCCACGCCCACTCCGCCGCGAGTTCCGGATGGCCCGGCGCGGCGTAGCCAAAGAAATCCGCGCGGATTTGCGCGCCGATCCACTCGCGATACGGGTTGCGCCGTGCCGCGCTCTGCGGCGGCAGGCAGCCTTCGATGAAGTTGCGATACGCCACGCGCTCCGCCGTGCAGATGCAGCCCAGCGGCAGTTGCAGCGCCCAGAGCGCCGCCACGTCGTCGGGTTTGAAATCGCGGCCATATTGCTTTAACGCCAGCAGCCCGAGCAGCGTGTAGTTCACGTCGTCGTCGCTCGGGAACCCGTCGCAACGATCAATGTAAAACGCTTTCATGCCCGGCTTGATCGGCCGCACCGGTTGCTTCGCCATGATGCGGCGCAGCTCCGCGGCCGATGGCTCGCGTTGATACGTTTGCAGCGGCCAGTTGCCGGTCTCCTCGCCCCACAACTGGATCGAGGCGCGGTCCATGCACTCGAAGGGCTTGCCCAACATGCAACCGGCCACGCGGCCCAAAAATCCGCCGCGCACCTTCGCGGCGAGTTTCACCTTGCTGCCGCGCCATTTCGGCAACGGGGCGGCTTTGCCGCGCTGGCGGCGAATTTCCGCCCAGTCGCTCGGCTCCACATACGTGTAATCCTTCCGCATCGGCAGCGTTTGCACGCGATCAAGCAGCGCCATCGCGTCGTTGAACCAGCGCTGCCCGCGCTTGCCGCCCAGCGTTTTCTCCATGTAACCCGCGTCGGGCTCCACCTTCATCAAGCGCGCGAATTCCTTTTCCACCGGCGACAAATCGCGGCCTTCCTCCCGCGCCTGCTTGAGCTCCGTGCCCAGATCGCAGCCGTAAAGCCAGACCAAGCGGTTGGACCAAGCGGCGATTTGTGACCAAGTTTGCGAACGGGCGGCAGTTGACATCGCCCCGACAAGAACGGGCGAAGCAACGCTGTCAATCCACCGCCGCCGCCAGCTCTGATCCGGTGGACGCGCAGGTCCCGCTGCGCGTCAATGGGGCACCTCACCTCAACTCGCGCGCCAACTTGATCAACGCCCGCGGCACTTCGGCGTGGATCTTCGCAAACGGCCGCTCGCCGACAATCAGCGGCACCAGCTCGTCGGTGTAGCCTTGCTTCGCGGAAGCCCGAGCATCCGGCGCGTAACCCATGCCGCCGGTCAAGCTCACCACCCAAGTATGCGCATGCGGGCTGCCCCGGACAATCGGCGCCTGCAAACTGTGAAACACTTCCAAGCCCACTCCCAACAAAACCACGGGGCCGATGCGCAGGCCTTGCACGCGCACCGGCGGATTCGGCCCCTGCGCGCCCTTGAATCCCGCCAACACCGCGCGAAATCCCTCCAGCCGTGCCATGTTCAATCCATTGGTGCGCAAAGGCGGCACGCCCACCTTGGTGTCGTCGGTGACGCCGGGGGCCGCGAAACCTTTCTCCAACTCCGCGATGCGCCGCCGCACCCAAGCCTTGGTCCAGGCTTTGCGCGTAAACCGCGCGTCATGCTGCACCCCGCGCACGGCATCCACCGTGATCGGTTGCGCCAAGCGCAGCCCCTGCTTGATCGCCGCCGCGTATTTTTGGGTCAGCACCCGCAAACCCCGCCGCGTCTCCGCCGCCGCCCGATGCACGACCGGCGGATTGATGTCGCCCATCGCGCCCGGCAAAAACAGCGCGGTCGCGCCGGGCTGCGCGCGCTCAATCGCCGCCGAGGCCAGCCCGACAAAATCCCCATGCACGTCAAAAGTCTGCTCGCTGCCCACCACCGCGTGGCACCCGAAATGATGCAGCACGCCCAACAGCCGCCCGCGCGCATACGCCGCCAGCACGCGCACCGTGGGATCGGTGTCCTGCGGCCGCGCGGGGCGAAACTCCGGCGCGAGCCGCGCCTCGATCGGATCAAACATCCAACCGCCCCGGTCCGTCTCGCGATTGATCGCGATGCCCTCGCAGGGCGCCTCCGCATAACGCCACTCCACCTCGGTTTGCGCGGCGAGCGCGCGCACCGCCGCTTCCGCGACGCGCGTCGGCAGGGTTTCCACATACATCGCGTCCGCCTCGCCCCAGCCGAGCATGCCGCCGACCGACGGCCCGCTGTGCGTGTGCGTGGCCGTGAGAAAAACCTCGTCCACTCCGCAACCCGTGCGCGCCGCCACCGCCGCGCGGATGCGCTGCGCGAGCCCGCGCGGCGTGCCGCACAGCTCAAGGTTGAGTAAAATCGTGCGTCGCCGCCCCTGCGTCACCGCCATCGCCCGGGCGAGCAATGGCGCGGTGATCTTTTGCGCGGCCCGGTTGCGATACGGTCCGTAGCCCGCGAGTTGCACGCCCAACCGCGGCGTGATGTCGGACTGGCCAAAACCGGTCTTCATCCGCGCACCGCGGGCGCCGCCGGGCCGTGCGCGCGCTCATACTCGCGCAACGCGTCAACATTGGCCTCCACCTTGAGAATGATTTCCGCCATGCGTTCAATCATGGGCTCATTGGGCGCCACCATGTCAAAGCCCGTTTCGAGCGCGTGATCCACGCGCCAACGGGCCTGCGGCAGCGGCAGGTTGCGGTAATCGACCCCGGCCGCCGCCAGCGTCGAGAGCCACGAGACCCGCGGCCCGCGGTAGCCCTGCCAGTGCAGGCGCGGCCAGTCGGAGATGACCGACGGCACATAGCCGATCGCGTTGAGCCCCTCCGCTTTCAACGCCGCCGCGAAGGTGTCGCGCGAGATCCCCGCCGCCTCCGCGTCGAACGTGAACGACAACAAATGATACGACGGTTTCACCCCCGGCGCGTAGTCGGGCAGACGCAGGTATTTCCCGCCGGCGAGGTGCCCGCGCAACAAATCCGCGTGGCGGCGGCGCTCGGCCAGTTCCCCATCGAGCTTGGCGAATTGCTCCGTGAGCAACACCGCGTTGAACGGCTCCACCCGATACGTGTAAACCAGCGAATCGCGATACGGCGCCAACTCCGCCGGCATCCCCCCGTCCGAAAACCGGCCCATGTGCTGGCCGATCATCGCGCCCTTCCAGTAAACCTCCTCGTGCGGCGTCACCAGATAACCCGCCTCGGTCGTCGCCAACACCTTGCCCCCCATGCAGGAGAAACCCGCCGCGTCACCCACCGTGCCGACGCGCACGCCCTCAATCTCCGCCCCGTGCGCCTGGCTGCCGTCCTCAATCAACCTCAGCCCGCGCCGATCCGCGATCTCCCGCAACCGCCGCAACTTCGCCGGCTGCCCAAAAAGATGCACCGCCAAAATCGCCTTCGTGCGCGGCGTGATCGCCGCCTCGATCATCTCCGGATCAATCAGCCCCGTGTCGCGCTCCACATCCACAAACACCGGTATGGCGTT
>JADLBI010000074.1 GCA_020847775.1 Opitutaceae bacterium | reverse complement strand
TGCTCACTCTCAATTCCGTCTCCAAATCAGTGGGCTCAACTACATCAACCATGTAAGTGACCTTGGGCATCCGTCCAGGCTGCACGGGCAACATCATCGCCCAGGCACAATCCAGCGGGCGCGTTTCGCCGCAGGACTTGAGTTCGCGCAGTTGCAATTCGCTGCTCGCGGCCAGAGAAGCATGCGGCGCCAGATTCTCGTTGTCCTCCAAGGGGTGCAGGGGAATGAACTGACCAGAGCGAAGCAGGTCCCGCTGCAACTCCGTGATGTAAGGCCTTGCGGCAACCGCCCTCGGGTTCAGATTGTGCCGCCGACAGAGGGCGGCCGCCATGCCCACCGCCTGGGCGTTATGGGCGCAAGTGGCCATCACTCGAGTTGCTCCGAACGCGATATGTGAAGCGCTGACGATGCGGCCGGCAAGGAACAGATTTTTGATGTTCCGCGAATACATCGTGCGATAGGGGATTTGGAACACGCCCTTCGAGTGCCATTGCTGGCAACCCGCCTGTGTGCTGTAAACGCCGTCCGCGGGATGCAGGTCAATTGCCCATCCGCCAAACGAAACCGCGTCCGCGTGTTGTCGCTGCTCCACGATGTCTTGTTGCGTGAGCATGAAATCGCCTTCGAAGCGGCGGCTCTCGCGTTTCCCTGGGATTGTGCCCACCCACTCCAGTGTGAAGTTCTCCGCCTCCGGAAATTGCCCCGAGTTCTTGATGTGATTCCACACCCCATAAACCACCTTCCACAACTCCCACTTGATCTTTTCGCTGTCGTGGATCGTGTCGAACCTCCCCCCCCACTCCAGCCACCAGAAGCGGCAACCGGAATCCACCGCCTTGATGTCCCGCCAGCGGGGTATTTTGGTGATGTCCTTCAACGCAAAGCTTGGCGCCGTGAACTTCACCGGCCGTCCCGTATCCTTGGAGTAAAAGTAAATCGTGTGGCCCAACAGTTCGTTGGTGGCCTGCTCCGGGGCGAATTGCTCGCCAAATTCCGCCCGCGACTCTGCGCCGATGCGAAACGCCGCCCCGGCCAGAAAACCCACAATGCCATCGCCCGAGGCATCGCAGAATAAGGGCGCGCTGACTTCGTAGGTGGTGGAGTTCTGCGAGCAGAACGCACGCACGGTCTTGATCGTGTCCGGATCCGATTTCTCCAAGTCATGCACGGCGGTATTGAGCAGCAACGTGATGTTTGATTCGCGGACCACCATCTCAAGCAGGATAGTGTCCAGGATGAGCGGATTGCCCTCGGGGTTTCGATACATGTTCTCAACGAGGATCTCGTCAATGACGCCACCCTCACGCGCCCAACGGTTGTTGTTCCCCATGTGCGACGTCGCACCCAAAATCCACAACCGCACCTCGCTGGAAGCATTGCCACCCAAGACCGGCCGGTCCTGAATCAGAACGACCTTGAGCCCCGCCCGGGCCGCCGTGATGGCACCACAGGTGCCCGCAAGACCACCGCCGACCACTGCCAAGTCGCATTTAAGTTC
Source organism: Opitutaceae bacterium (assembly GCA_020847775.1). GTDB lineage: Bacteria > Verrucomicrobiota > Verrucomicrobiia > Opitutales > Opitutaceae > Cephaloticoccus. The sequence goes on along the minus strand of JADLBI010000074.1, from coordinate 1,447 downwards.
TTCCACCCGCAATGGGCGGACCTTTGTGCTGGCTTCATTTCTTAACATGGGCTTAGTAATACTAGGTTAAGTGAATTGACAACTGATTTGCGTTCCTTAGTCTTTGGCCGTGACGCCCCACGAAGTTGCCGCACTGGATCGCCGACTAGACCATTTTCTGGCCGATTTGACTGAATCCTTGGGCCGCAGCGAGCGGCATCGCTGGGCCAAGGTCTATCTCCAAGGGCTCCTCATGGACGGCGAGCGCAAGTCGATTGAACCCTTGGCGGAACGAATTGCCGGGGCCGATGTCCAGGCGCTGCGCCAGTTCGTCGGCCAAAGTCCCTGGGCAGTGGAACTGATCCAGCAGCGGTTGGCCGAGAAGGTGGCCGATTTGTTGAGCGAACCGGAAGTGTGGATGATCGATGAGACTTCCTTTCCCAAAGCCGGAGAAGCTTCCGTGGGGGTGGCCCGACAGTATTGTGGCGCGTTGGGCAAAATCGCCAACTGCCAGGTGGCGGTCAGCTTGCATTGGAGCACCTGCGAGGCGAGTTGTCCGGTGGCGTGGCGACTCTATCTGCCGCAATCCTGGTTGGCCTCCCCGGCGCGGCGCGCCGAAGGTAAGATCCCGGATGGCATTAGCTATCGCAGCAAGAACCAGTTGTCCTTGGAGTTGCTCGACCAAGCGATGTTGTGGGAGGTCCCCCGGCTGCCGGTCGTCGCGGATTCGGCTTATGGTAATGATTTTGATTTCCGCGCGGCCTTGCGCGAACGGGGGTTGCAGTATGCGGTGGCGGTGGAGCCGAGCACCAAGGTTTGGACCACGGACCCGGCGCTGGTGTCCGTGCCGGCGAATAAACGGGGCCGCCCCCGAAAGTATCCCGCGCTGACGGATTTGCCCGCCGCCAAAACCTTGACCGAGGTGGCCACCGAATTGCCCAAAGCAGCGTGGCGCAATATTACGTGGCGGCAGGGCGCGAAAGGGCCGTTGCGCTCCCGGTTTGCCCAAGTAAAAGTTTGGGCAGCGCATGGCTGGAAACGTCAGGAACATCCCAAGCGGGTCATGGAATGGCTGCTGATTGAATGGCCGGAAAATGCCGCGGCGCCGACCGACCATTGGTTGGCGCAACTGGGCGAGCAATCCTTGGGTTTGCGGCGGCTAGTCAAAACCGCCCGGGCCCGTTGGCGGGTAGAGCTGGATTACCGCGAACTCAAAGAAGAACTCGGGTTAGATCATTACGAAGGCCGACATTGGCTCGGCTGGCATCATCATGTCACGCTGGTCAGCCTGGCTTTCGCCTTCTTGCGCACCGAGCAAGCCAAGGCAAAAAAAAACTGCTGGTGCGATGTTGATAACGCTGCCCCGCATCCGAGCGCGGCTGCAGCAGCGGCTGATTCGTCTGACAGGACAGTGCCCGTGGTGTAAAACCCACTTCAATGACACCGGCTGACACTTAACCTAGTATTA
>JADLBI010000073.1 GCA_020847775.1 Opitutaceae bacterium | reverse complement strand
GTAGGGCGGGATCGCCTGATCCCGCCTTTCCTTCCGCGCCATTCAACGGCGGGATCAGGCGATCCCGCCCGACACCATCCACGCGCCGCAACGCCGACAACTCTGCACGCAAACCCGACAACTCACGCGCGGTCCACACCAGAAACTGGCCATGCACGCGTTCGCCACGCCACGCGGTTCCGTGCCACGCCTGTTCGCTCGTGTTCAACGGCACATTGGTCGCATCGTATTGGCGGTTGATGTCGCCCACCGCTCCGGCCAGCGCGCGCGGCGTTGGTTTTGCGCAGGCGGATAGCTCCATCACATACGGAGCCCGTTCGGGCTTCGACGAGCCGGTGACCGTCAGTCGCAGGAAGCGCAGCCGCATCGCTTCGGGCAGCACCGTCTCAATTTCTCCGGCCGGAATCACACCCGTGCCGCCGCTGCGATCGCACAGCATTTGCCACGCCCTGCCATCCATCGATCCTTCGATGACCAAGCTAAACGATACGGTGCCCGGCGAACGCAACTGAAGGTTAACCTGTGCGATCTCGCGCGCCTCCGGCAACTCCAGTTGCACCCACGAAGGGAACTGCTTCGATGTCCAAAACAACACGGAGTCGTCCGTGATGCCGTCGTGCACGAACTCCGGCCGCTGCTCATCGTCATGACCCGAGGCCGTGATTTTCGCGCCGCGCAACACGTCTTGAAACTCCGGCGTCGTCAGCAACGGCGCCTGCGGCTCGTAAGGCTGATGTCGCGCCTGAAACGGCGTCAGCGGCGCCCCCGCACCAAACATCGCCTTCGCCAACAGCAACGACAGGGCCAGCACGCTAACTCGTTTCATGGCGCAGAAGCTGAACCGACCCGGTTGGTCCGACAACGGCATTCGCATGGAATAATCTGCATGACGGAGGTGGACGCGCAGGTCCCGCTGCGCGTCACGCCCACCCGACCGGCTGATGGCCCATGACGGACTTTGCAGCTTCGAGACTTGGCCCCGGCGCGCCAATGCGTTGAATAGCCCGCGACGATGCGCCCCAACATCCTGCTTATCACCTCCGACCAGCACCGCTTCGACCATCTCGGCTGCATGGGCACGCCGGGCTTTGTGACCCCGAACCTCGACCGCATGGCCCGCGAAGGCGCGCACTTCAACCGCGCCTACACGCCCTGCCCGATTTGCACGCCCACCCGCGTCTCGCTGCTCACCGGCCAATATCCCTCGCGTCACGGCGCTTATTCGATCGGCGTCACGTTAAAACCGTTTCCCACCGTCACGCTGCCGTCGGTGCTCAGCGCCGTGGGCTACCACACCGCGCTCTTCGGCAAACACCACTTCGTGCGCCGCGACGACGAGATCGAACACATCGCCGGGCAGAAGAATCCGCCGCCTGAGTTCTGGGAAACTTGGCGCGGCCCCTATGTCGGCTTCGACGAATTTCAGGCCAATACCGGCCACACCATCAACAACCTGCCCGAGGCGCATTACCGTCTCTTCCTCGAACGAGCCGGCGTGGATTACAAGCCGTGGTTCCACGTTGCGCGTGGCGATTACTCGCGTTTCGAGACCGGCCGCTGGGAAATTCCCGCCGAATTTCACGACAGCTCCTGGGTCGCGCAAACCACCAATGATTATCTGCGCCGTCGCGCCGCCACGGGCCAGCCGTGGTTCTGTTGGGCGAGCTTCCAAGACCCTCACGAACCCATGGTCTGCCCTGACCCGTGGTATTCGCAGGTTAATCCCGCCGAGCTCCGCCTCTACGATGATTATCGCGAGGGCGAGTTCGACGACCGCCACGAAATCTACCGCCGCATGCGTGATTCCGATTTCGGCCGGTTCGATGACGGCCACGGCTTCCCGTCCTGTTTCGGCGATCATGAACGCAAAGGCATTGAGCGCGACTCCCTGCGCGCCACCGCCGGCATGGTCAATTTCATGGACGATCGCATCGGCGCGATTTTCCGCACCCTCGAAGCAACGGGCCAGCTCGAGAACACGCTCATCGTTTACACCACCGACCACGGCGAGATGCACGGCCACCACGGCCTCTGGGGCAAGGGCGCCGCCGCTTACGAGGGCTGCCAACGCGTGCCATTGCTCATGTGGGGCCCCGGCGTCATCCCTCCCACCGGCAGAACCGATGCGCTTGCCAGCCTCGTCGATCTGCCGCGCACGTTTCTCAGCTTCGCCGACGCCAATATTCCTACTGGTTTTCAAGGCGTGGACCTTAGCGACGTGCTATATTACATTGAACAATCCGTGCAGGATGCCGTCACAATCGAACTGCGTCCGACATACGAGACGTTTTATCAGCAAACGCTTGTCACCGTCTCACATAAACTCGTCGTTTACCAAGACACCGACGACGGCGAACTCTACGACCTCGACGCCGACCCCGACCAGTATCGCAACCTCTGGCACGACGCCAGTTCAAGCGACACGCGCGACAAACTTGTCCGCCGTCTGGTCCGCCTCAATCTGGAACGCGAGGCGCACTCCCCGCGCCGCGTGAGTTTCGCGTGATGCATCCCGACGACCCCAAAGGTTCCTGCTGCGCCCCCGGCCGCGCCCATGATGGCGCGAATGCGTCCGATCCGCTTGCTTTTCGTCGCGTCAGCACCGGTTCGACCGACGGCATGAAACTCATCCCCAGCGGCGATTTCCTCATGGGGACCAACGGCGATTACGGCTTCGCCTCTGATGGCGAAGGCCCCGCGCACACCGTGAAGCTCGATCCATTTTGGATGGATGCGACCACGGTGACGAACGAGCAGTTCAACACTTTCGTCAACGCCACCGGCTACAAAACCGAGTCGGAAAAATTCGGCTGGTCCTTCGTGTTCTACGGCCACCTCACGCCCATGCAGCAGGCCGCCACCCAGCGCGTGCGGGTGCTCGGCAGCGAGTGGTGGTGCCGCGTGGACGGAGCGATCTGGCGTCATCCCGAGGGGCCGGGCAGCAACATCAAAAAGCGTTGGTCGCATCCCGTCGTCCAAGTCTCATGGCACGACGCCACGGCCTATGCAGCGTGGGCC
>JADLBI010000072.1 GCA_020847775.1 Opitutaceae bacterium | reverse complement strand
GCGCGGGTTTGCTCTCCACCGTTTGCACCGCGGGCGTCGTGGCCGGCGTGACGGGGTTGCTATTGCTATTGGTGCTAATTCCGCATGTGGGCGTGGAAGTGAAAGGCAGCCGCCGGTGGCTCGGCGTGGGTCCGGTGCGGTTGCAAATCTCAGAATTCGCCAAGCTCGCGATGGTGTTCTGCCTCGCGCACTATCTGGCGTTGAACCAAACGCGCATCGACGACCTGAAACGCGGCTACCTCTATCCAATCGGCATGGTGCTGGGCTTCGCCGGTCTGATCGTCATGGAGCCGGATTTTGGCACCGCTGCGTTGGTGATCGTGGTGGGCATGGCTTTACTGTTTCTCGCTGGGGCCAAGTGGCGTTACATCCTGCCGACCGTGGGTGCGGTGGTGCTGGCCTTCGCGGTGCTGGTGATCCACAACCCCAACCGGCTGTATCGGCTGACGGCGTTTCTCGATGTCGAGGGCAACAAGCAGGGTGGCACCTACCAACTCTATCAGGCGCTGGCCGCGTTTGCCGCGGGCGGGGTCGACGGCGTTGGGCTGGGGCAGGGGCGCCAGCAACTCAACTACCTGCCCGAGGCGCACACGGATTTTATTCTCGCCGTCGTGGCCGAAGAACTGGGGCTGTGGTTCACGCTGGGGATCGTGGCGGTGTTCCTGATCATGTTTGTCGCCGGACTCGTGCACCTGCGCCGCGCGCCGAATCTATTCCAGTTTTTGCTTGTGGCCGGGTGCGTGTTGTTCATCAGCCTGCAGGCCGTCGTCAATCTCGGCGTGGTGACCGGCGTGTTTCCGACGAAGGGCATGTCGCTGCCGTTTATCAGCGCGGGGCTCTCCAACCTGTTCCTCATGGCCATGCTGGTCGGCATCATCATCAACACGCAACGTGCGTGGCCGCGCGCCGGGCTTTCGGCTCGGCGGCGTTCATTGCGGGAGGCGCTGGCATGAGTACTTGGATAATATCATGCGGCGGCACCGGCGGGCATTTGGCTCCCGGCATCGCATTGGCCGAGGGGCTGACTGATCGCGGGCACCGGGTGACCTTGCTCATCAGTCGCAAGAAAGTGGACGCGCGACTGGTGGAGAAATATCCGCAGTTCGAGTTTTTGCGCGTGCCCGGTACAGGCTTCTCGTGGCATCCCGTCAAGCTGGCGCGTTGCCTAGTCTCGCAGGCGCGGGGCTTTCTGTTTTGCCTGCGGCTGGTCAGACGGCTGCGGCCTGACGGCATTGTCGCGTTCGGCGGTTTCACCTCGGCAGGCGTGGCGCTCGCGGGGCGGTTGCGCAAGGTGCCGGTGGCGCTGCATGAGTCCAACCGCGTGCCGGGCTTGGCGGTGCGCGCGCTCGGTGGCATGACGCAACGGGTTTATCTGCCGACAGGGGTCCGGCTCGCCAGCGCTCGCGCGCGGAACATTCGTCATGTTGGTATGCCGGTGCGCCGGGAAATTAGCGCGATGCCCCGCGCCGAAGCTTGCCAGCGGTTGGGGCTCGCGCCGACGCGCAGCGTGCTGGTGGTGTTTGGCGGCAGTCAGGGCTCGGGGCCGCTCAACGGTTGGGTGCAAGCGCGGTTGGGCGAGCTCGCCGCCGAGGGCATCCAAGTTTACGTCGTGACCGGTCCGGGCAAGGGTGAGGCGCGGTCCGTCGAGTTGCCCGCCGCGACAGGCGAGACGGTGAAGTCGATTTTCGTGCCATTCTGCGACGACGTGGCCGCGCTGATGTCGGCGGCCGATCTTGTGGTGTCGCGCGCGGGCGCTGGCACGATCGCCGAATTGATCCGCTGCGCCACGCCCGCGATTCTGGTGCCCTATCCGCACGCGGCAGACGACCACCAGCGGGCCAACGCCGCGTTTTTCGAGCGGCAAGGCGGCGGTTTCGTGGTGGAGCAAACGGCCCTTGATCGGCTGCAAAGCGAGGTGATCGACACGATTTTCAACGACTGGCTGCTTCGCCGCTTCCGCGCGAATCTCCAGCGCATGGACCGCGCGAATCCGCTGCGCCTCATGCTGGCCGATCTCGAGGATCTGGCGGCTCCGGCACCGACCACGCCCAGCGAAAGGACCGTCCCGGCATGAGCCTGCCACCGCTATTCGGCCGAGCGGTCTTTCGTATCCACTGTGTCGGGGTGGGCGGCATGGGTCTCGCGCCTCTGGCGATATTTTTAGCGCGCAGTGGCTGGACGGTTAGCGGTGAAGACGACGCGTTGACGCCCGAGGTCAATTTGTTGTTGGCCGAGGCCGGCGTGGCGCTGTCGGCTCTGCCTGAGGATTGCGATTTGGTGGTGATTTCGTCCGCCATCGCGCCGGAGCACACGGCCTTGCGCGCAGCGGCCGGGCGAGAGCTCCCAACAGTGCGGCGTGGGGAAATGCTTGCCGAGGTGGTGCGCGGCAAAAAGTTGGTGGCGGTCTGCGGCGCGCATGGCAAGACGACGACGAGCACGATGCTCGTGGCGACGTTGCGTGCGGCGGGCTTTGGCGCGGGCTACGTGCTGGGCGGCTTGCCCGCGCGCGGCGATTTCCCGCCCGCGGCCGTGGGTGGCAACGATTGGGTCGTGGCGGAGATCGACGAGAGCGATGGCACGATCGCACATTTTTCTCCAGAGCTCACACTGACGGTGAATCTCGATTGGGACCATGTGGACCACTACCGGCGGGCCGAGGATTTGGGCGCGGCGTTTGGCGCGCTGTTCGCGCGCACGCGCGGCGCCGTGCTGGTGCATCGTGGCTGCGAACTTTCGCGCGGGATTGCCGCGGCCGCTGTGCCGGACCGCGCGCGCACCTTCGGCCCGGGTGGCAATTTTGCCAGCGCGGTCGCTAGCGACTCGGCGGAGGGGCTGAGTCTGAAACTGGGTGGCGAATTTCAAATTAACACGGCACGGGTGCGAGCGCATGGCGCGTTCAACGCGCTGAACGCGACCGCCGCACTGGCCGCGGCGCAGTTGATGGGCGCGCCAATGCGCGAGGATTTGCTGGCGGCGTTTCCCGGCGTGCGGCGGCGGCAGACCGTCCTTTCGACGCTGGGTGGCGTGCGTGTGCTGGAGGATTACGCGCACCATCCGGCCGAGATTCGTCCGCTACTCACGGAGCTGCGTCGTGGGCTCGTGGCGGAACGACGGTTGATCGTGGTATTTCAACCACATCGCTACAGCCGCACCGCGCAGTTCAAGGCCGGTTTTGCCGATGCGCTCAAGATTGCCGACGTGGTGGTGCTGCTCGAGGTCTACGGCGCGGGCGAGGCACCCGTGGCCGGGGGCTCAGCCGCCGATTTGCTGGGAGAATTTCCGCCGGGCGGCGCATGCCATGTCGCGACCGACACCGAATTGTTTGCCGCGCTTGATGGCGAGGCGCGGCCGGGCGATCACGTGGCGTTTGTCGGCGCGGGTAGCATTGATCGCAAGGCCCGTGCTTGGCTGGTCCGGTGGCGGTGCGAGTTTTGGGATAAGTTCACGGAGGAGGCGCGGAGTCGGCTTTCGTCGACCACCAAGGTCGCGCGGGAGGAACCGTTGGCGAACAAGACCACGATGCGCGTTGGTGGCGCGGCACGGGTTTACGCCGAGCCGGCCAGCATTGCCGATCTGCAGGCGCTGCTGCGACTGGCGCACGAGCGCGAGGCGCCGGTTCTGCCGCTCGGCCGTGGCTCCAATCTGATCGTGGCGGACGAGGGCGTGGACGCCCTGGTGATTTCGCTCGGGCATGAAAACTGGGCGGGGTTTGAACCACGGGGGGGGGACCGCGTCTGGGTGGGCGCGGGACTGCGCTTGAAAAATCTCTGCGGACTCGCAGCGAAGGCGGGACTGGCGGGGTTTGAGTTTCTGGAGGGGATTCCCGGCAACGTCGGGGGCGCGTTGCGCATGAACGCCGGCGCGATGGGTGGGTGGATGTTCGACGTGGTTGAGGAGGTGCAATTCATCACGACGCGGGGAGAGGTCGGCACCCGCCGCAAAGCCGACATGCATGTGGCCTACCGGCATTGCGCGGATTTGGACGACGCGATCGCGTTGGGCGCGCTGCTCCGACCCGCGGCGGCGGCGGATACCGGGGCGGTCAGCCGGCAGATCGATGTTTACCGACGCAAGCGCCAAGAGTCGCAGCCGCGCGAGCCGAGCGCGGGCTGCATTTTCAAAAACCCCGACGGCGGCTCAGCCGGCCGGCTGATCGATCAGGCCGGGCTGAAGGGACTGCGGGTGGGGCAGGCCGAGGTTTCGCCGGTGCACGCCAATTTTATCGTGAATCGCGGGGGTGCGACCGGCGCCGATGTGCTCGGGCTCGTGCGGGTGGTGCGCAATCGCGTGCGCGCCACGCATGGCGTGACGCTGGAGCCCGAAGCGCGGCTTTTCGGGAAAAATTGGGAGGATGTCTTATGAACAAACCAATGATCGCGGTGCTGGCGGGCGGTGTTTCCGCGGAGCGCGAGGTGTCGCTCGGCTCGGGCCGGGCCTGCGCCCAAGCGTTAAGTCGGTCGTTCCCCACGCGGCTGATCGACGTGCAAACCGCGGCCGTGCCCGCCGGGCTTGATTGCGCCGGCGTGGTGGTTTTCTCGACCCTGCACGGCACCTTCGGAGAGGACGGCGGCATGCAGCGGCTGTTGGACGCGGCGGGCGTTCATTACGCGGGCTGCGATGCCGCGAGCAGCGCGTTGACGATGGACAAAGCGCGCACAAAAGCCATCGCGGCACAGGCCGGGGTCGGTGGGGCGGAGCAGATTTTGTTCAACGCGGGCGAAAAGCCCGCCGCCGCCGAAGTCGTCGCTTCGCTCGGCTCCAGCCTCGTGGTTAAACCCAACGCCGAGGGCAGCAGCGTGGGGCTGAGTATCGTGGCCAATGAGGGCGAGCTAGCCGACGCCTTGGCCAAAATCACCACAGGCGAGTGGCTGATTGAGCAACGCATCATCGGGCGCGAACTTTCCGTTGGCGTGCTTAATGGCCAGGCGATGGGCATCGTCGAAATCCGACCAAAATCCGGCGTGTATGACTACGCCAGTAAATATACCAAAGGCCTGACGGAGTATCTCGCGCCCGCGCCGTTGGACGAGAAAACCACGCGGTTCGTGCGCCAATCCGCCGAAAAGGCCTTCGCGGCCTGCGACTGCCGCGACTACGCGCGGGTTGACTTCATATATTCTGCGCAAAACGGACTTTATTTGCTGGAAATCAACACGCTGCCCGGCATGAAAGAAACCAGTTTGCTGCCGATGAGTGCGCGGTGCGTGGGGCTGGATTTCACGGCATTGGTTCGGGAACTGGTCATGCCCGCTGTGCGCCGTTTCAAGACTGCAACCGCTTCCTCCTAGATTTTGTGAACAAGTCGAGCCTCCATCCCGCCCCCGCCCGTTCGTGGCGCGATATCCCGCAGCAGGTGAAGCCGCGGGCGATGTCGCGCGGCGGTCGTCGGC
>JADLBI010000071.1 GCA_020847775.1 Opitutaceae bacterium | reverse complement strand
TCGCCGCGCACGGTGCAGCAGATGCAGCCGTTGTTCATCTCGAAAATCTCCTCGTCGCTCTGGATGACCAGTTGGTTATCGACCCCGACCTCGCCCAATTCGTTTTCAATCACGGCGATTTTCTTGCCGTGTTGCTCGGTGAGGATGCGGTTAAGCAGCGTGGTCTTACCGGCGCCGAGGAAGCCAGTGAGGACGGTGACGGGGATGGCGGAATTCATGAATCCATCCAACGTGCCGCCCACCTGTCCAAAAGCAAATCACCATTCGCCCGCCGCGACCGGCTCCCGATCAGACCCCAAGTTTTGCCCAACCAAAAGTAACCTAATGGGTAATACCAATTGCTCTTAAATTATAGATTTTGATTGGGTTATTTGAGGTAGGGGCGGTTGCCCCCAACCGCCCGGTTTGCTCCCAAAGGACGGTTAAGGATAACCGTCCCTACCATTGCTTCCATGACATAGTCCAAAAGATTAGGGACTTTGGTGGTTTGAGCGATAGGCAGGGACGTGGGATCAATGGCCTTCGCAGATGCAGGCGTATTCCTGGAGTTGGCACTCGCCACAGGTCGTGAGGTTAAGGTCGATACGAAAGTTATGCGGGCGAGAATCGGGGTGGTTGCGCAGACGCAGGACCACGCGGTAAGGTTCACCGTCAGGCAATGGCGTGGTAGAGATAAAGCCGTTCTCGATGTTTTTGAATTCGAGAATTTGCACCCCACCGGGCAGCTCAGCCGTCAGCATGACGGACTGTTCGGTGGGCGCGATAGGCTTCATCTGCTCGCCATAGAGGTTGACCTTGGCGAAGTGTTCGGGCGTGACGACAAACTCGGCCAGAAACCCGGCGGAGGAATCAAGCAGGCGGCCGCCTTGGGGTCCCGCCTTTTCTTCGTCGGCGAAGAGCGAGGCCGTGCCGATGGTAAGTGAGGCGATGAATAGGAGCAGTGTTTTCATGATAGATTGGGTTGGGAGCGATTTTTGTTTTCGAGCCAGTCGTAGAGCACGGGCAGGACGACGAGCGTGAGAAAGGTTGACGTGATGACGCCGCCAATAACGACGGTGGCGAGCGGGCGTTGGACTTCGGCGCCGGGACCGGTAGCAAGCGCCATCGGCACGAAGCCGAGCGACGCGACGAGCGCGGTCATGAGCTTGGGGCGCAGGCGCGTGAGCGTGCCCTCGATGACGGCGGTGCGCACATCGCGGCCTTGCGCGCGCAGTTGATTGATGAAGCTGACGAGCATGATGCCGTTGAGCACGGCGATGCCGGAGAGCGCGATGAAGCCGACGCCGGCGGAGATCGTAAACGGCAGTCCGCGCATCGCCAACGCGACCACGCCGCCGGTCGCAGCCAACGGCACGCACACGAAGACCAGCGCGGCCTGACGCATGCTTCCGAAGCTCGCATAAATGAGCACAAGGATGAGCAACAATGCGCCAGGCACGACGATGGCGAGGCGCGCGCGCGCGGCTTGGAGATTTTCGAACTGCCCACCGAATTCATACGCGTAACCGCTCGGCAGGGTGAGTTCGTCGGCGAGTTTCGCTTCGGCTTCGCGCACAAAACCTTCGGTGTCGCGTCCGCGCACGTTGATGAGGATGGAGACGCGCCGACGCGTGTCCTCGCGCGTGAGCGTGCCGACGCGTTCCTCGACGTTGATTTCGGCCACTTGTGATAATGGCACTTGCGCGCCGACCGCGCCGTTGACGGGCAGCTGGCGCAGGCCGGCGAGATCGAGACGGTCAGTCTCGGCGAGCCGCACGACCACGTCGGTCTGGATGCTGCCGTTCACGAGGGAACCGGCGGTTTCGCCGCCGAGCGCGCTGGCGATCACGCTGTTGAGTTCGTCGGCGTGCAAACCAAGTCCGGCGAGGGCAGCGCGTTTCGGGGTGATTTCCAAGACCGGCAAGCGTCCCGGTGCCTCGAAGGCCACGTCGCCGCCACCGGGGATGTCGTGGAGAATCTCCACGGCCGCGGCCGCGATTGTCTCCAACTCGGCGAAATCGTCGCCGTAAATTTTTAGCGACAGATCGGCGCGCGCGCCGGCCATGAGTTCATTGAAGCGTAGTTGGATGGGCTGGGAGAACAAATAGGTCTGGCCCGGAATGGTCGCGGTGAGCACGCGTTGCATCTCGTGGATCAAGTCCGCCTTCGTCGCGGTGCGGCCGTCGATCTTGCGCCACTGGTCGCGCGGGTGCAGAAAGACGTAGGTGTCGGAGACGTTCGGCCCCATCGGATCGGTGGCGATTTCCGCCGTGCCGATGCGTGCGAACAGATGGCTGATCTCGGGAAACTGTTCCAACAGCAGCGCCTCCGAGCGTTCTTGCAACGCGACGGATTCGCCGAGCGCCACGCTGTTACCGCGAATCATCTGGATAGATATGGAGCCTTCATCGAGTTGCGGTATGAATTCCGCGCCGAGCCTCGTGAATATCCAACCGGTGACAGCGAAGAGCAGTAGCGCGCAAGCGACCACGAGCCAGCGCAGCCGCATCGCGGCCGCGAGCAGCGGCGTGTAGAGTGCCTTCGCCCCACGCACGAGCCAACTGTCGCGTTCGTTAATCGTGCCGCGCAGAAACCAAGAGCACAGCGCGGGCATCAACGTGAGTGCGAGCGCCAGCGCTCCGCCAAGGGCGAGCATGACGGCGATCGCCATCGGGCGGAACATCTTGCCCTCGATGCCGGTGAGCGCGAGCACCGGCACGTAAACGAGCGTGATCACGAGCACGCCGAAAAACATCGGTCGCGCGACCTCGCGGGCGGAGTGTCGCACCTCGGCGAAACGCTCCTGCGCGGTGAGCGGACGGCCGAGCGCATGTTGTTTTTCGGCGAGGTGGCGGATGATGTTTTCCACCATCACGATCGCGCCGTCCACAATGAGGCCGAAGTCGATCGCGCCGAGACTCATCAAGTTTGCGCTGATACCGCCTTGGGCGAGGCCGGAGAGCATGAACAAAAACGACAGGGGAATCGCGCAAGTCACGATGACCGCGCCGCGCCAGTTGCCGAGGAGGAGAAACAAAATCGCGGCGACAAGCACCGCGCCTTCGAAGAGATTCGTCTCCACGGTGCGAATGGTGGCGTTGACCAAATCCGAGCGATCGTAAACCACGCGCAACTCGGTGCCGTCGGGGAGCTGGCGTTGCAATTCGTCCAGTCGTTTGACGGCGGCCTGCGCGACCAAACGACTATTTTCGCCGGAGAGCATGATGGCCGCGCCGATGATCGTTTCTTCGCCGTCCATCGTCGCCGCGCCGGTGCGCGTGGCGGAGCCGATGGAGACTTCGGCGAGATCGCCGATAACCAGCGGGCGCGCGCCGCCGGCGAATTTTACCGGCAGGCCCGCAAGCTCCGCGGCGTTGGCGGCGCGCGTGTTGGCGCGGACGACGACGGCTTCGCCGCCGAGTTCGAGGATGCCGCCGCCGGCGTTTTTGGTCCCGGCGCGAATGACATCCGCGAGATCGGCAAAGCTGACGCCGGCCGCCTGGAGTTTCGCCGGATCAGGCGCGATGATGATTTGCTTTTCGTAACCGCCGATGGCGTTGACCTCGGCGAGGCCGGGCACGGCGCGCAATTGCGGGCGAATGAGATAGTCGTGAATCAAGCGCAACTCGCGCATCCGGTCCGCCTCGCTCACGGGCCGCGACGGTGCGTCGTCGCGATAGCGCAGCGCATAGTAAACGATCTCGCCGAGGGCGGTGCTGATTGGCGCGAGGGCGGGACTGACTCCGGCGGGTAGCGCGTTGGCCGCGTTGGCGAGTCGTTCCGCGACGAGTTGCCGCGTGCGATAGATGTCGATGCCGTCTTTGAAAGTCAGTGTGACTTGCGAGAGGCCGAACTTGGACAAGGAGCGCAGTTCCGTGATGCCGGGCAAGCCGGCGAGTTCGCGTTCGATGGGAATGGTGACGAGCGTTTCCACTTCGTCCGGCGCGAGCGTTTCGACAGCGGTGTTGATCTGCACCTGTGGACTCGTGATGTCGGGCACCGCATCCACATTGATGTGCAAGGCCGACCAGAGTCCGGCGGCGGCCACCAGCAACGCCGCGCAGACGACGAGGCCGCGGCGTCGCAACGAAAAGTCGATGATGCGATCAAACATCAATGTCCATCGGCGCAGCCGACGCCTCCATTGACGGCTTGCAACTCGGCGAGCCAGAGCGAGCGCACGCCGCGTGTGACGATGAAGTCGCCTTCATACAGTCCGCCGATCACTGTAACGCCATCAGCGGCCAGCGTGATTGGCGTGCGGAGCATCCAGACGTCATTGACGACGTAAACGAAATCGCCACGCGCGGTGCGCAAGAGCGCTTGGGCGGGCAGCCGGTCGATGAATTCGGCGGTGGCGAGATCAGCGAATTGCGCAGCGACGGGCGACAATTGCACGCCGTGCCCGGCCTTGTATGTCGCCGCGGGTTCGGCGGTCGGTGCGGCTTCGCGCGCAGTGGACTCTGCACAGCCGTTGGCGAGTAAAGTGATCGCAAGGGCGAGGAGGGAGAGGAAGGGTTTCATTGGGCGGCGGATTGCAGGTTGAGGGACAGGCCGGTGAGTTCTTCGAGCGCGAGCGCGGCGGCGAGCGCTTCGGCTTCGGTGTCGAGCAACGCCTCGATGGCGTCGAGGTAGCTCTGTTGCAGCTCGACGTAGGTGGCGATCGGCACGGCCCCGGTGCGGTAATGGCGATCGGCGAGCACGGCGGCTTCGCGGAATTGCGCGAGCGTGTCGGGCGACCATCGTGCCATCTCTGCGAGCTTGGCGACATAACGCTGCTCTGCGGTGAGCACGGCGCGTTCGAGTTCGCGCCGCGCGACGAACAACGCGGCTTCGGCCTGACGTTGACGCGACTCGGCACCGGAGATCACCGCGCCGGTGCGGCCGGGCAGGGGCAGCGGCAGGCTGAAACCGAGGCCGACGACCGTTTCGCGCTCGCCGGCCTTTTCCTGCGAGACGAAGGGGCTGACGCTCAGGGCCGGTTTGCGCTCGTTGCGGGCGAGCGCGACGACGGTGCCTTGCTGTTCCAATTCCACGCGCCGCATCGCGTAGTCAAAATTACCGTTCAACGCGGCATCGAGTAAAACGTCACGCGCGGGAGCCTCGGGCAACATGAGTGGCGCGATGGCGACGCGGAGCGGGGCGTCGAGCGCGGTGCCGCGCAGTTGATTGAGTTCGAGCAAGGCGGCTTGCACGGCGAGTTCCGCGTCGCTCGCGCGGCGCTGCAACGCGAGTTCGGCGGCCTCGATCACACGCGTTTCGAGCAACGGCGTGATGCCGGCGGGATCGCGTGCGAGCAGCGTGGTCTTGAGGTCGGTGAAACGATCCGCGACCTCGCGCACGGATTCGGCCTTGGTGTGCGCGGCGTGCAGACCTTGCGTGAGCAGCCGGGCGCGTGCGGCGAGCGCGCGGTCGAAGCGGTCGAGCCCGAGCTCGGCGAGTTCGCGATCGTGATTGGCGATGGCCTTGCGCAGGGCGAGGCGGCCGGGCCACTCGAAGGTTTGGGTGACGCTGACCGACCACGCGGTGCCTTCGGCGGCAAGCGCATTGCCGTTGCGCACGCGCTTGCGACCGACGTCGAACGAGAGCTCGGGGTCGGATCGCCGTCCGGCGAGCTTGGTTTCGGCCTGCGCGGCGGCGATGGCGGCTTCGTAGAATTGCCGCTCGGGATTCTGCGCGACGATCTCAGTGACGAGCGCGTCGATCGCGACGGGTTCAGTCGCGCGAACGAGAGGGAGAAAAAAAGTGGAGAGAAGTAATAAGTGAAACGGTTTCATGACGGGTGGGAGGCCGCGCGCGGACGCGACGGCGGGTTGCAGGAATACTTCGCCGGCGAGCGCCGGGCGGAAGTGTCACCAAGCCGGTCCGCGCAGGGACCGGTCAGGAAACCGTGGTAGGCGCGCGCGGCGAAAGCGCGGCGCGGGCGACGAACTGCCAAGTCGGGGCGAGTTCGGGCGGCGGATTGGCCCGCTCGGGTGAAACCAACGGGACCACAATGGTTTCCGGCGTGATTTCGTGCAGGCAGCAAAGGCAGGTGAGCGCGAGAGGCGCGGCGACGTGGATCGCATTGAGCGATGACTTGTAAGCCGTGTTTTCAATCGGCTGGCAGTTGTCGGTATCGCAGTGCGATTCCTCGTGCGGCGTCGCGCAGCCGTCCGGCTCGTGACATTCCATCGCATCGCCAAACAGTCCGGCCGCTTCGAGTCCGCAATGCTGCGTCGCCGGCAGCCAGAGGGCCAGCAGAAGAAACGCGGTGATGCGCAGGAGCGGACGGTTCACAGCGTTACTGAGGAAATGATTCGGGCGGCTTGTCAAACTCTGACTCGCGAGCGGGGCACGGTCGAAATGCGATTGCCGCGCGACGATCATGTCGGTGGTCTGGGGTATGGTTGCTGCGATCGAACCGATGGACCTGCCCTTGGTGCGGGCATATTTCCCCGAGCTGCCGGAGAACACAGTCGTGCAACTCGGTTGGCTCGGCGCGTGTGTGCGTTCGTGGAACGAACGCATCAACCTCATCTCGCGCAAGGACGCGGACCATATCGAGGAACATCATTTGCTGCACGCGCTCACGATGACGAAAGTGTTACGCCCGGCGAAGGGCGCGACGTTTGCCGACCTAGGCACCGGCGGTGGTTTTCCCGGTCTAGCGCTGGCGATCGTTTATCCGGAATGCCGGTTTACGCTGGTGGATTCCGTCGGCAAAAAAATCAACGCGGTGACGGCGATGGCCGATGAGCTGGGGCTGAACAATGTGCGCGGACTCGCGGTGCGCGCGGAGACTATTCGCGAAAAATTCGATTACGTGACCGGTCGCGCGGTGACGGCACTCCCCGCGTTTCTCGGCTGGGCTCGTCCACTCTTGCGCCCCGGCGCCCAAGGCCAACCCGCCAATGGCGTGTTGTATTTCAAGGGCACGCTTTGGCGCGACGAACTCGCGGGCGGCGCCGTGCGGCCGACGGCCGTGTGGCCGCTCGACTCGTGGGTCAATCGTCCCTTCTTTGCGGAGAAGTTTCTTCTGCATTTCCGCGCACCGATTGGCGGGCGATAATGAGCTCAAGCACGTTCCCTGCAGATGTGTTGGCCGTGAATTCCGTTGCCGAGGAGTTTCAACAACGTTTGGCAGACCGCGGCGTTCGGAGTATTTAGTCCTATCGGAGTTCCATTCGGAACATTGCGGCACTGGCACCTGGGAATCGCAAGGTCACCACTACACCCCGAGGACGGAACCATTGGCCACGCACGCGGCGAGGGCGGCGTGGCGGGGAAGGAGGACGCCCGCTTCGAAATCGCGCAGGACGCGGGCGCGGGCGCGCGCGGCTAGTTCGCGGCCGATGGCGGGACACTTCAACAGCCGGGCTATGGCCTCGCAGAGCGCGGCGGTGTCGCCGGGTGGGACGAGGGTGGCCTCAAGCCCATCGGTCACCTGCTCCGGCACGCCGTGTACGCCGGAACTGAGGATTGGCGTTTGAAAGGCCATGGCTTCAAGAATGACGCGCGGGGAGGATTCCTCGTAGGTTGAGCAGACGAACAAGTCGGCGGCGGCGTAATAGGGAAAATAGTCCGAGGTGCCCGGGCGCACCGCGAGATTGGGCAGCGCCAGATGGGTGAGCAGGTCGTCCAGCACGGCGTCGAAGGGTGTATCGCCTCCGCCCAGCAGGAGAAATCGTGTGCGCCGAGCGAGTTCGGGATAGCGCAGATTGAACAAGGCCACGGCGCGCGCGAAGATATGCTGGCCCTTGCGATCGCAGACCGTGCCGATGTTGGTGACGAGCAGTTCGCCGGGTAGGAGGTCAAAGTCGGCGCGGAGGGTTTCGCGCGGATGTTGTTCGCGCCAGGTGTCGATGCGCGCGACATCAATCCAACCGGGCGTGAGGACGTGCTGCTCCGGCCGACCGTAGTCCAAGTGGTAGTT
>JADLBI010000070.1 GCA_020847775.1 Opitutaceae bacterium | reverse complement strand
TGGATGCCTGGTGGAAGCCTTGATGCCTAGACATTAGTTGGGTGATTTGGGCATCACGTCTGGATAAGGACCGAGGACCCGCTCGCCATTGAAGTGAATCATGTGGTCGGGGTCTTCGGCGATCCAGACTTCGGATTCCCAGGCGATGTGCGAGACGAAGGTCTGCATGGTGCGGCGGCTCTCGAAGGCGGTGACGAAGACGAGGCCGGCTTTGCAGCCGACAAACAAGTCTTTGAGTTCCTTGCGACGCTTGCCGTCCACCGGACCGGCGCTGGTGACGGCTTCGATAAGCAGGAGCCAGTTCTTCGCGCTGTAGTGGACGATGACATCGGGAATCTTGGCGGCGGAATCCAAAGTGACGCCGAGCTCGGCCAAGCCTACGGTTTCCAGATGGACTAATTTGTTTTCGGTGTCGCCGATGTAGAGGACCACGCCGCCGGGGGCGAAGGCGGGGCAGAAGTGTTCGATGATGGCCTTGATGAGTGGATTCTGGCCGCCGGGTGAGAGCGCGACTTGAGATCCGTCCGGCAATGTGACGGGAACGCGGGCGAGGTCACGCTTCCGGGCGATCTCGTGCTTGAGCGTTTCGCGACTGGCGAGGTAATGCGCCAAGGCGGGAGTCCATTCAAGGGTTCCGAACTTGCGGAAGAGCGCGAGGGCGGTCGGCTCGATTTGATACACCGTCTTGCCGCTGTTGGTCGGGCGGTTGGGGTCGTCGGGATTGCGCAGCAGCAGGCCTTCCTCGACGAAGAACTTAACAGCATCGTCGCGGATGGTTTCTCGCGTGTTGGGCGCGTAGCGGACACCGTAGGCGGTCGCGATGAAGTCGATGATCGGCGTGATGCCACACAAAGGAGCCTGCGCATCGGCCCATGTGGCATCGGGCTGAAGGTCGAGCAGGGCCAGCAACGTATAGGCGGCGGTTTCATTCCGCTGCTTCGGACCGAACTGCAAAGCTGTGAGCGCTTCGATGGTTTCGGCGAGCCGCTTTTTCCGGGCGGCGGCTTTGCGGTTGGGTTTATCGGCGGGCATGAAGGTGTTTGGTGACGAGTTGGTCGATTTCGTCCTGCGAGAGGTCGAGGGTTTTCATGTCGCGGCCCATCGCTTGGAGCGTGTCGCGGTCGGGATAGGCTAGGGTGCGCAGGTCGGTGGCGTTCACCTGCGTGTGGCCGCTGAAGCGCCGGAAGTATTGGTCAACAACGGTGGAGTTCAGGAAGGCGTAGAGGCCGACGGCAAGGGTGCGCTCCAAGCCATGCCCGCTGGTGTGGAAGTAATTCAAATGGTTCTCGAAGCCGACCCAGTTTGTTTTCACCAAGTCCGGGTCGAACAGGCAGGCCACGAGACGTCGGCGCTCTTCCTTCGAGGTGAAACGCTTTGTGAGCAGATAGACGCCGGAGGGCACGAGCCACGGGCGGGTCTCGTCGTTGTCGAGAATGGCGTTGGGCTTGCGGGCTTCGAGCTTGGGCCAGTGGACGGTGCCGCCGTTGAAATGGCAGGGATAGAGCAGTGGCACGGTGCCGCGTTCGGGTTCCTTGCGCAGGGCGTCCTTGAGGCGGAAGTCCACGACGCGCCCGGTCGAGACGGTGACGCCCAATGAAGCAAGGCTGGAACTGAGACAGTCCATCGCTTCCTTTGCATCTGCGTGGCTGGCTGCGGACGGGATGTGGATGAACTTCTCGGCGTCGCGCGGGTGCACGATCTCGGAGAAGGGAAAGATAGTCTCCGTGATGTTGTCGCCGTGCTCGCCGCTGCTGGTGGAGATGGTGAGTTCATCGGGTTGGCTCCGACCCTTCACGGCGTGGAAGATGATATTCTCTTGCAGCACGCTGTCGTCGCGGAACGCGGCTTGTCGGGATTCAAAGACGTGGAGGCGGCGGAGTTCCAGATGGATCAAGAAGTCTTCGCGGAATGGGCGGAAGTAAGGGCCGTTGCAAAAACTCCTTGGCGTGATGCCGACGAGTTGGCCGCCCGGAACAAGCAGGCGCTGAATGAGCGCGATGAAGCCGGTGTAGAGGTTGCTGGTTTCAACACCGATGGAACGCAGGGCGCGTCGCTCAGCGGAGTCGGTGCTGATTTTGCGATACGGCGGATTGGCGATGGCGGCATCAAAGGCGGGCGGCAGCGTGCCGAACAAGTCGCCCGCGAGACGTGCCGACATTTCCTGGATGAAGTCGGCGGAATGAATGGTGAATGTAAAGCAAATGCCTGCCTCGCCGCAACGATGCTCGCACTCGCGCATGGTCGCGGAAAGCGCGTCTAGGATTTCACCGTCGATTTCGTAGAGCGTCGCTTCGATGGCACGAACACCGGCGCGCTTTTCACAGCACCGGGAGACAAACGCAGCAGTGAGCGAGCCAGCACCAGCTCCGGCGTCGAGCAGGCGCACTGTTCGCGGCAGAGGCCCGAACATTGAAGCCATGAAGTCAGCTACAGGCTTCGCGGTGAGGAACTGTCCAAGTTCCTCCTGCCGACTTCTTGGGTTTTCGATGGCCGCGAGTTTCATGACGTCAGGCTACCAAGCTGAGTTCCGTTACGCCATCGAACAAACGGGCATCGTTCGCCGAATCGAGCGTGTTGTTTTTCCCGCCGAACCAGAAGCAGACCGGAATG
>JADLBI010000069.1 GCA_020847775.1 Opitutaceae bacterium | reverse complement strand
TGCGGCTGAGCAAATTGAAACCTTGGAATACGAAGCCGAGCTTTTGGTTGCGGATGTCGGCGAGTTCATCGCGGTCGAGCTTGGCCACATCCACGCCGTCGAGTAGGTAAGTGCCTGATGTCGGCCGATCCAAGCAGCCGATGAGGTTCATCATGGTGGATTTACCCGAGCCGCTGGCACCCATGACGGCGATGAATTCGCCGCGTTGAATCTCCAATGACACACCGCGTACGGCATGCACTTTCACTTCGCCGGAATCGTAGGTTTTGTGGATGTCTCGCAATTGGACGACGGCACTCATCAGACCGGGGATTTTAGAGCCGGCGGCGCATGCCGCTGAACGGATTATTGGAGGGAGTGGCCGCGCCTGAGGTGTCGGCGTTCGGGATCAAGGCGCTGGTGATTAGCACATCGCCCGCAGCCAGACCTTCAACAACCTCGCTGTTGATGCCGTCGGTGATGCCGATCTTGACGGTGACCGGGACAACCGCGGGCTGGGCATTGGTGCCGCCTAGCTTGTAAACCGGGTGGGTTGTGATGGCGGGCGCGGTGCTGGCGCGGTCAGACGAGCGACTGGAACGCATCGCGGTGAGGTCGATGCCGCGCTCCTTGGCCAGCGCGGCCATTTTGGCGCGGACTTCGGGCGAGGGCGGGCCACTGCCGGGCGTGAAGCCCGCGTCGCGGGCGAGCTGGCGAAATTGCTCCTTGGGGTCCGCCGGTTGACCAGTGGGAGTGGCGTTGGACTGGGCGGGGGGGAGGAGAGATTCGGGAATACGCACGCGTAACGCACTGTTGGTGACGCGCAGCGCCTCGGGCCGGCTGGCAATGACGACGGAGACGTTGGCCGTCATGCCGGGTTTGAGTTTCTGGTCGTCGTTACGCACCTTGATGATGGTTTGGTAGGTGACGACGTTGGACTCGGTTTTCGGCGCGTTGCGGATTTGCACGACGCGGCCGCGGAACTGGCGGCTGGGGAAGGCATCCACCGTGAAGTTGACTGACTGACCGTCGGCGACACTGCCGATATCGGCCTCGGCGATGGCCGCGTTGATTTGCATCTGGGTCAAGTCGGCGGCGATCACAAAGAGGGTGGGCGCGTTGAGGCTGGCGGCGACGGTGCGTCCGACTTCGACCTGGCGGTCGAGCACGATGCCATCCACCGGGGCGTATATGGAGCAACGTGACAGATCGACCTTGGCATTTTCCACCGATGCCTCGCGGGTGAGCAGCCCGGCGTCGGCCTGTGCGAGGTTAGCTTCGGCTTGATCGAGCTCTTGCTGGGACACGAGGTTTTGCTTTCGCAATTCGCGGACGCGCTCGGTGTTGAGGCGGGTGAGGGTGTGACTGGCTTTGGAGGAGGCGAGATCGGCCTCGGCTTGACGGAGGCGTTGCTCGTAGGTGGCCGGGTCGATCTTAGCGATGAGCTGGCCAGCCTTAACCGGCGAGTTGTAATCGACAAGCACCTCGGTAACGAGGCCGGAGACCTGGCTGCCGACGGTGATGGAAGTGACTGGCTCGAGCGAGCCCGTGGCGGTCACGACCTGACTGATCTCGCCTTGGCTGATGGTGGTGGTGGTGAAGACCGGCTTGGCGGCTTCGCTGGTGTGGAAGTAGCGCCAATAAACGGCGCCGCCGATTACCAAGACGAGGAGGAGGATGTAGCGGGTGAGGGAGCGTGATCGGGCCATGCTGGGCTGCGGTTGGAAAAATAAAACGGTAAGGAGCGGAGTTGTTCCGGCAAGCGGCTCCGGCGAAATAGACGCGCCGACGGGGTGGTTGGTGACAAAAATCCGGGCCGGATAGGAGAATTTCCCGGCGGGGAGGTCAGCGGGCGTTAGCGTGTCGGAGGGCTGTGGCGACGATGGGCGGCACGAAGTGGGAGATGTCGCCGCCGTAACGCGCAACCTGCTTTACCAAAGTAGAGCTAGTGTAGCTGAATTGCTCGTTGGGCATCACGAAGAGGGTCTCCAACTCGGGATTCAGGTGCCGGTTCATCAGGGCCATGTTGAACTCGAACTCAAAATCAGAGAGCGCGCGCAGTCCGCGGATGATAGCTTGGGCGTTTTGCGCCGTGGCGAATTCCACCAGCAATCCGTCGAAGACCGTAACGGTGACATTGGGCAGGTGTGTGATCACCTGCCGCACCATGTATTGACGCTCGTCGGCGCTGAAGAGAGGGGCCTTGCCAGCATTGGTGGCGATGGCGACGGTGACGCGGTCGAATAGTTTGGCGGCGCGGCCGAGCACATCGAGGTGACCGTGAGTGATGGGGTCGAAGGTGCCGGGATAGATGCAGTGGCGCATGGTTGGGTAGGACTATGGGCCTTGTGGCGTGTCAGGCGATTTCCTTTTTCACGACATAACGGAGGCGGAGAGTTTCCGCTATTGCCTTTGCCCGGGCGGCGTGCGTTTTCACGGTTCCCCTTGCGTTATAACCTGCCCAACATTCTGACGGTTTCCCGCGTGCCCGCGATGTTCGCCATCGTGGCGCTCATGTATGGCGAATTTCGATGGGGCGCGACCATCGCGTTCTGGCTGTTCATCGCGGCGGCGTTGTCGGACTGGCTGGATGGCAAGCTCGCGCGGGCGAGCGGACAGGTTTCGACCTTTGGCCGCTTCATGGACGCGGTGATCGACAAGGTGATGGTCATCGGCCTGATGGTCGCGCTCGTTAACGGCGGCTATTTCGCGGGATGGCGCACGACGGCGATGCTGTGCGTGCTGGGTGTCATCGGGCGCGAGTTTCTAATCTCGGGCCTGCGCATGGTTGCGGCCAGCAAGGGCATGGTGGTCGAGGCGGACACCAGTGGCAAGGTGAAGACTTTCCTGCAACTTAACGCGATCGGTTGGCTGCTCGGCTGGAAAATGTTCATGGTGGACTTTGGCGATGTGGGCAGCGCGGTGTTGAATCGCGGGGTGCACACCATGGGGTTGGTGTTTTTCGCTGGCTCGGTGGTGCTGGCCTTGACTTCGGGCTGGACGTATTTCCGCAAGCACGGCCACGTCGTCCGGGATTAATGCCGATGCCGTTGCGCCACCCGCTCTGGCCGAGATTTTTGCCCACCGCGACGGTGGTGGGTTGCGCTACCCTTGGGCCGCTGGGCCGACGATTGCCGGCACCGGGCACATGGGGGTCGGTCGCGGGGTTA
>JADLBI010000068.1 GCA_020847775.1 Opitutaceae bacterium | reverse complement strand
TTATCGTCGTTTCCTTCATGTCCTTGGTCGGACGGGTCATGGTATTTTCCTTCATCGGTGGTTTTTGGCTTCTTCACCCAACCACCTACCATGATCCGTCTTTTTGCTGAACTCTTCGGACACTACCGTTATCCTTAACCGTCCCTTGGGAGCGAACCGGGCGGTTGGGGGCAACCGCCCCTACCCCAAATGACCCAATCAAAATCTATAATTTAAGGGCAATTGGTGTGAGGCCAGGCGACGGATATTGAAAACCGGCGGAGGTTTTGCCCGCATATTTCACCCTCAGAGGCGAATTGCGGCCACGTTGTCACTCCGTTCCAACGCGGCTACCGTAGCCGCGATTGAGTCCCGCGTCCGCGGGACGAAAGCGTGGCTTGGAGTGGGAAATATGCGGGTTAGGCCAACATGGCCGGTTCAAACACGGGCGAGCCGCATGATACCGGCGCGGAGGCGCTCGGTGCGCGCGGGATCGGCGATGAGGTCGCCCGGGGCGAGGCCGTGGTCGCGGGCGAGGGTCGCGCGCAGGGCGGCGTCGGCGTTGCGCAGCACGGGATGGTCGGTCAGCGCGAAAGCGACGAGGTCGCGACGATGCGCCTCCAGCCACGCCGGGTCCACCAGCGGCGAAAGGTTGCCGTAGAGCCAGAGGTTGGCGGGCGCGAAAAACGATTTGAAGGCGTGCAGGTAGGCGTAGTGGTGAAACGTCGCGCGCATCACCACGATGCCATTGTAGTGCGGCGCGGCGAGAAACCCGGCGTTGCGCCGCAGCGAGTTGATGTCGCGAAAGGTGTAGTGGTAGAGCCCGAGGTCCGAGGTCTGCGGGCCGCTTTTGCGCACCGGGTATTTGTTGATGAGGCCGTCGGTCGTGGTGAAGGCGTCGAGTCGGAATGCGCCCGGCCCGTCCAGTAGTTCGAACTCGAACCGCCGCAACCCGTCGTAGTCCATGGGCTCGCCGCGTTCGTAGAGCGCCATGACCACGGGAAACTTGGTGCCGCCGGTCTGGCCGAAGCGCGCGCTGGAGAAGAGCAATCCGCGACGCAGCCGGTAGGCCGCCGCGAATTCCCGCAGCCGCGCGAAATTCGCGCGCTTGATGAGATACGACAGCGGATGCAGCACGCACACGACATCGGCGCGCAACCGGGCGTAGGAACGGAGAAAGGAAATGCCGAGGTCGCGCTCAGCCAAATCGGGATCGGCCGCGCCACCGCCCTTCTGCCCCTTGCGGAACTCGGAAGTGGTGTCGTTGTAGGGCGGATTGCCAACGACGATGAGCGGGGCATCGTCCGTGATGCCGTAGCGCGCGCGGTGGGGGGATTGCAGGGCGTTGACGGGGAAAACCGCATCACCGGGCAACGTGGCGCGCAGGCGGGCGACCGCTTCTTCATCAATCTCCCCGGCGCGCAATGCGCCGGCGCGGCCTTGGAGGAAGGCGCCGTAGCCGGCGGCGGAGTCGAGCAAGACCCCGCGCCCGCCCGCCCGCGCCAAATGCGGCGCCACGAGCGCGTGCACGCGGTCCACCAGATCGGCGGGCGTGTAGAAGGCGCCGAGCTTCACCCGCGCGTCGCGGTCGAGGTGATAGCAGGCGTCGGCGCGCACGGTGAGGGCTTGGCGTCAAACACCCGTTGCGCGCGGCGCGGTTTCAATAAACCTGTTCGTCGAGCAGCGCGAAAAGTTCGGCCTCGGTAATGCGCTTTTGCCGCATCGAGTCGCGGTCGCGGAGGGTGAAGGTGCCGTCCTTTTCCACCGTGTCGAAGTCGATGGTCACGCAGTAAGGCGTGCCGATTTCGTCTTGGCGGCGGTAGCGGCGGCCGATGGCACCGGCTTCGTCGTAGAACACGGCGTAGCGGCGCTGGAGTTTCTTATACAATTCCTTCGCGCGCGTGGTGAGCTGCTCCTTGTTCTTGAGGAGCGGGAGCACGGCGACCTTGACCGGCGCGACGCGCGGGGAGAGGCGCAGGACGGTGCGCTGCTCGGTGTTGCCCTTCTCGTCGGTCACGGCCTCTTCCGCGTAGGCGGCGCAGAGCACGGCGAGGAAGATGCGGTCGGTGCCGACGGCGGGCTCGATCACGTGCGGGATGAATTTCTTCTTCGTCGTCTCGTCGAAGATCGCTTGCGGCACGCCACTGGCCTTCTCGTGCTGGCCGAGGTCGTAGTTGCCGCGCGCGGCGATGCCCCAGAGCTCCTGCACGCCGAAGGGATACTTGAACATGATGTCCGTGGTGCCGCGCGAATAGAACGCGAGCTTGGCCTTCGGGTGGTCGTAGAGCGAGAGATGCGAATCGGGCAGGCCGATGGATTTCAACCAATCCCAGCACCACTGGATCCAGTCTTTGTGGGCGGTCTCCCAGTCGGCATCCTCGTGGATGAAATATTCCATCTCCATCTGCTCGAACTCGCGCGAGCGGAAGATGAAGTTGCGCGGCGTGATCTCGTTGCGGAACGATTTGCCGACCTGCGCGATGCCGAAGGGCAGTTTCACGCGGCCGGTGTCCACGACCGGCTTGAAATCGACGAACATGCCCTGCGCGGTCTCGGGCCGCAGGTAGGCGACCGACGAACCGTCGCGCAGCGCGCCGACGTGGGTCTCGAACATCATGTTGAACGCGCGCGGCGGCGTGAGGCTGCCCGGCTCGCCGGTGGCGGGCGACGGGATGAGCGGGATTTGCTCGGGCGCGGCGTCGGTGAATTCCACCGCGACCACGGGCGCGAGCGCGCCCTGGATGGCTTTCTTGCGCTTGAAAGATTCAGCGGCGGCCTGGAGCGCGCCGGCCGTGTCGTCGGATTCGAGCGCGGAGACGTAGCCCTTCACCTCGCCGTCAATCGTGACGGCGGCGAAGAAAAGTTGGTCCGCGCGGAAGCGCTGCTTGGACACTTTGCAATCGACCAGCGGATCGGTGAAACCGTCCACGTGGCCGGAGGCCTGCCAGACCTTCGGGTGCATGATGATGGAGGATTCGAGGCCGACGACATCGTCGCGGCGCTGCACCATGTCGCGCCACCAGCAGTCGCGGATGTTGCGCTTCAACTCCACGCCGAGCGGGCCGTAGTCGAAAAAGCCCGTCAGGCCACCGTAAATCTCGGACGATTGAAAGATGAAGCCGCGGCGCTTGCAGAGCGCGACGAGGTCTTCCATGGAGGCGGCTTGGGCGGTGTTCGTTTCGGACATAGCCCGCCAGACATGGCGACAGAGCGCAGCGCGGTCAATCCCGGGCGGTGAGCGAGTTCACGGATCTGTTGGATGGCCATTAACGAGGCTGAGGCGGGATCGTTTCTATGAGCGCGGACGGAACCGATGGGTGGCGGGCTGGTCACATCAACCCCGCCGTGCCGCGGCCGGTCGTCTGATTGCGTTGCGGCCGGGAAATCCCGTTTCAATCCGCTTTTTGCCATGACCATGAAAAACTCCATCCTGAAACGCGGCGTGTTGTGGGGCGCGGTGATCGCGCTCGTGACTGCCGCCGGGCTCGCGCTCCGCGCCGAAGACAAAGCGCCGGACCGCCCACCGCTCACGCTGCAAACCGACCATCAGGCGATCAACCGCGACGACTCCCTGCGGGTCAGCTACGCCAGCGTGGTGAAGAAAGCCTCGCCGAGCGTGGTTTATGTTTTTTCGACGAAGATCATGAAACAGCGCCAGGATCTCGCGCCGTTTTTCAACGACCCGATGTTCCGCCGCTTCTTTGGCGTGCCCGATCAGGGTCAATTTCAACCGCAGGAGCAGCGCCAGCAGGGTCTCGGCTCCGGCGTCATCATTTCCAAGGACGGCTACATCCTCACCAACAACCACGTGGTGGACGGGGCCGACGAGGTGAAGGTCGCGTTTGGCGAACCGCGTCA
The DNA here is from genome assembly GCA_020847775.1 of Opitutaceae bacterium. GTDB lineage: Bacteria > Verrucomicrobiota > Verrucomicrobiia > Opitutales > Opitutaceae > Cephaloticoccus. The sequence continues at coordinate 8,048 of JADLBI010000068.1, read as the reverse complement.
GGAGTTCAAGGCCACGGTCGTCGGCCGCGACTCGAAGGCCGATATCGCCGTGCTCAAGATTGACACCAAGGACTTGCCCGCCGCCACGCTCGGCGACAGCGACGCGCTCGAAGTGGGCGACACCGTGTTCGCCATCGGCAATCCCTTCGGCATCGGCATGACGGTCACGCAAGGCATCGTCCGCGCGCTCGGACGCAGCGGCCTCGGCATCGAGACCTACGAAGACTTTATCCAGACCGATGCGGCGATCAACCCCGGCAACTCCGGCGGCGCGCTCGTCGACGCGCAGGGCCGCGTCATCGGCATCAACACCGCCATCCTCAGCCGCAGCGGCGGCTTCAACGGCGTGGGCTTCGCCATTCCGATCAATTTTGCCCGCTCGCTCGCGGAGCAACTCGTTTCAACCGGCAAGATTCGCCGCGGGTTCATGGGGGTTAGCACCCAGTCGCTCGAGGCTGATCTTGCCGCGCAATTTGGCGCGCAGCACGGCGCGCTCGTGACCGACGTCACGCCCGACAGCCCCGCCGACAAAGCCGGGCTGAAGAGCGGCGACATCATCACCAAGGTCAACGGCCAGACCGTGGCCGATCCCCGCCGCCTGCAATTCGCGGTCATCCGCCTCGCGCCCGGCACCGAGGTCACCGTCGAATACCTCCGCGACAAGGAGACCAAGACCGCGACCTTCAAGCTCGGTGAACTCGACGGCAAAGATCTCGCTGGCGGGGCAAGCGCCGACAGTGACGAAGGCGTGCTCGACGGCGTCGCGGTGACCGATCTCACGCCGCAACTGCGCGCCCAAATGCGCATCCCCGACCGGCTCGAAGGCGCGCTCGTGAGCGCGGTTGACCCCTCCACACCGTCGGCCCGCGACGGCCTGCGCGAAGGCGACGTTATTTTGAGCCTCGATCGCCGTGCCGTGCGCAACGCCGAGGAGGCCGTGAAACTCAGCGAAGAGATCAAGGGCCCAAAGGTGCTCGTGCGCATCTGGCGCGAAGGCATCAGCCGCTACCTCGTCGTGGACGAAAGCGAGTAAACCCTCGCGATTGGTTTAATGTCGCCAACCGTCGCGGGCCTCCCGCGGTGGTTTTGCGTTTCACCCCGCCGCCAGCACGAAGGTTTCAATGCCTCAAGCCGACGGCGCGAGCGGCGACTCCGCAAGCCCCGGCAGCGCCCACCCGCGCCCGACCATGCCTTGGTCGACTGTCACGTATTACGTGACACTCAATATGGAGGCCTTAACCCAATTACACAGGGGAAAGAGGTATTTGGTCCCGTGGTAAGTGTCACGTAATACGTGACACTTTGTGGGGCGGGTGATTAAGCGGGGGGTTGGGTCGGTGGGGGACGAGGGCGCGGGGTGGGCAGGGTTGCGTGTGGGTTGCATGATGGGGGACGGGTAACAAAAACACGGCCGGGCCCGCAGGATGCTCACAAGGTTGTGAACCTTCGCGCGGTCTGCCTGATCATGGCCGCGTCGTTGTCGTATTGGGCGCGGTGCGATTACTTGCGGTTGCGAAACGCGCGCGGCGGGCAGTTTAACTCGCGCTTGAACGCGGTGCTAAACGCAAAGGGATCGGCGAAGCCCACGCGGGCCGCGATGGTCGCGATCTTGTCCGGCGTGTGCCGTAGCAAATCCGCGGCGCGGCGCAACCGGCGGTGCGTGAGTTCGCGTTGCGGACTGCGCCCGGTTTCGCGCAGACAGGCGCGGCGCAACGCTTCGCGGCTCAATGCCGCGCGCTGGGCGAGCTCCGCCAGCGACCACGAGTGCGCCAGATCGGCGTCCACCGCCGTCCATAGTCTCGTCAGCCGCGGATCGTGGGTCTGCGTCGGCGCGAGCGCGGCAGTCACGTGACGATGAATAAGCCGCGTCCATAATTCGCGCTCGGCCGGCGGGCCGTGGTGGGCGACGGCTTCGCAAAGTCCTTCGATGGCCAACGCCAACGGCCGCGAATTAAACGCGATCACGGCCGGTTGCGTCGGCGCGAAGCGCGGCGTGTGGCGCGACTCCGGCGCATACATGACCCAGCACAATTGCCATGAACCGCGAGACCGCGCGCGATACGCGTGCGGAGTGGCGGCCGGGGTGAAATATGCTTCGCCGGGCGCGAGGGTGCGCCACGCGCCATTTACCCAGACCTCGCCTTGGCCGGCGGCGCAGGCGAGGAGTTGGTGGATGGTCGGGGCGGGCCGGGTGAAAGCAAATCCCGCGGCGGCCTCCGAGATCCCGGCCAGCACCATGCCATGATCGGCAAAGGCCGGCACATCGCTGGCGGCGGCCATGCGCTCGCGGGTGCGTGGCCCGATGTGTTGCTTTTCGACAAGGTTTTTTGGGAGGCTGCCTATGGTGCGAGCGTGCGCGCCGTGGTATTAAACACAAGTTTCGCTTTCCACCCATGGCCAAGAAAACCTCCCTTCCCCGTTCCGAGTATCCTCGCCCGCAATTTGTCCGCGCCGATTGGCTCTGCCTCAACGGCGTGTGGCAGTTTGAGATCGATCAAGGCGACAGCGGGCTCGATCGCGGCCTGGTGAACCGCGCGCTCAAGCAACGCATCACCGTGCCGTTCTGCCCGGAGTCGAAGCTCTCCGGCATTGGCAACACCGATTACCTCAACGCCGTCTGGTATCGCCGTGAGGTCACGATTCCCAAGGCGTGGCAGGGCCGGCGCATTCTGCTGCATTTTCAGGCGAGCGACTACGACACCTTTGTCTGGGCCAACGGTGTGGAGGTCGGTCGGCATCGCGGCGGCATGACGCCGTTCGCGTGCGACATCACCGCGCAGGCGACGCCGGGGAAGAACGTGACGCTCGTCGTCCGCGCGCGCGACAACGCCCGCGAATCCATGCCCAGCGGCAAGCAGTCCTGGGTGTATGCCAACAGCGGTTGCCACTACACGCGCACGACCGGCCTTTGGCAGACCGTGTGGCTCGAGCCGGTGCCGCTCCGCGCGCACTTGCAACGGCCGAAGATTACGCCCGACGTGGAGAACGCGCGCTTCAGTATCGAACAACCGGTGGTCGGCGCGCAGGCCGGTTTGGTTTATCGGGCGCGGTTGTTCTCGGGCAAAAAGCAAATCGCCGAGGCGTCGTGCGTTTGCGGCGCGGGATTTTATCCACGGCTCGATCTCAACGTGCCCGCCGAACACGCGCGCCTGTGGTCGCCGGAGTATCCGCATCTTTACGACCTCGAACTCGAACTCGCGGACGCGACGACGAACCAGACCGTGGACGCCGCGCGCAGCTACGCCGGGCTGCGTGGCGTCTTCATCGACGGCATGGCGATCCAGTTGAACGGCAAGCCGGTCTTTCAGCGGCTCGTGCTCGATCAAGGTTATTATGCCGATGGCATTCTCACCGCGCCGACCGACGCCGCGCTGGTGCGCGACATCAAACTCTCACTCGAAGCCGGCTTCAACGGCGCGCGCCTGCATCAAAAAGTTTTCGAAGAGCGGTTTCTCTATCACTGCGACCGGCTCGGCTATCTCGTCTGGGGCGAGTTCAGCGATTGGGGGCTCGGCGGTTCCGAGCCTGTGCGCGGTTGGTGGAAAAACGACGACGGCACGATCATGCGTGGCGGCAATCACAACGGCTCGGATTACCCCGCGACCTACATCACGCAGTGGCTCGAGGCGTTGGCGCGCGATTACAACCACCCGAGCATCATCGGCTGGTGCCCGCTCAACGAATCGCTCCGTCGCATCGATGAGCGCATCACGAATCACGACGACGTGATGCGCGCGCTGTTCCTCGCCACGAAGTTCGCCGACGCCACGCGCCCCGTGCTCGATATCTCCGGCTACGCGCATACCGTGGCGGAAAGCGACGTTTACGATTCACACGACTACGACCAGGACCCGAAAACCTTCAAGGCGCGCCACGATGCGCTGCTGCGCGACCAGCCGTATCAGGTGGATAATTTTTGGCACAGCAGCATCGCGTGGCGCGGCCAGCCGTATTTCGTGAGCGAGTTCGGCGGCATCCGTTGGAACCCGCGCGAAAAATCCGGCGGCGCGTCCTGGGGCTACGGCAACGCGCCGAAGACGCTCGAGGAATTCTACACCCGCTTCGAGGGCCTCTGCGCCGCGCTCTTGGCCAACCCGCGCATGTTTGGCTACTGTTACACGCAGCTCACCGATGTGTTTCAGGAGCAGAACGGCATCTATTTCTTCGACCGCAAAATGAAATACGACCTCGCCCGGGTGCGCGCCGCCCAGCAGCGCGTGGCCGCGATCGAAAAACGGTAGAGCGGCTGAATCCGCTACATCTTAAAGGTATGGACGAGCGGCCCGCTCGTCCGCGAAAACCAATCCATCGGGCGTGCGGGCCGCACGTCCCTACCTGCGATCCACGGGGTAGCGTTTGGGGCGCGGCGTGCCTCGGAGATGCAGAATAACGCGTTATGCCGGAGTTTGCGGTTGTTGTCCGGCCGGGCGTGCGGTGAGACTGGCGGTTCTCCACGTTGAAAACCATCGCCTCTCTCGACTCCTTCCTTCAGCACATCCGCCAGCGCGATCCTTCCCAGCCGGAATTTCATCAAGCGGCGGAAGAGATCTTCGACAGCCTCTGGCCGTTCGTGCAGAAAAACCCGCGCTATGCGTCCGAAGGTTTGCTGGAGCGCATGGTGGAGCCGGAGCGGGTCATCATGTTTCGCGTGCCGTGGGTGGACGACGATGGGGCGGTGCGGGTCAATCGTGGTTATCGCGTGCAGATGAGCAGCGCGATCGGCCCCTACAAGGGCGGCCTGCGTTTTCATCCCTCGGTCAACCTCGGCATCCTCAAGTTTCTCGCGCTCGAGCAGGTGTTGAAAAACTCGCTGACCACGCTGCCGATGGGTGGCGGCAAGGGCGGGTCGGACTTCGATCCCAAGGGGCGCAGCGACGGGGAGGTGATGCGGTTTTGCCAATCGTTCATGAACGAGCTATACCGTCATGTCGGGGCATTCCTGGATGTGCCGGCCGGGGATATCGGCGTGGGGGCGCGCGAAATCGGTTATCTGTTTGGCCAATACAAGCGGCTGGCGAACGAGTTTTCGTCCGTGCTCACCGGCAAGGGCCTGGCCTACGGCGGCAGCCTCATCCGGCCGGAGGCCACGGGCTATGGTTGCGTTTATTTCGCGCAGGAAATGCTGCGGCGCAAGCGCATGGGTTTTGACGGCAAGCGCGTGGCGATTTCCGGCTCGGGCAATGTCGCCCAATACGCCGCGGAAAAAGCCATCGAGATGGGCAGCAAGGTCATTTCGCTTTCCGACTCGCAAGGCACGGCGCATATCCCGGCCGGCCTGACCGCGAAACAATTGGCTTGGGTGCTGGACTTGAAGAACAACCGCCGCGGCCGCATCGAGGAGTTTGCGAGGCACTTCCGCCTGAAGTTCCTCGCCGGGCACAAGCCGTGGCACCTGGCCTGCGACATCGCGCTGCCCTGCGCGACGCAAAACGAAATCAACGGCAAGGAAGCCGCGATCTTGGTCAAGCAGGGCTGCGTCTGCGTGGCCGAGGGCGCCAACATGCCCTCCACCCTTGATGCGGTAAAAGTTTTCCTGAAGGCCCGCATCCTCTACGGTCCGGGCAAGGCCGCCAACGCCGGCGGCGTCGCCACCAGCGGACTCGAGATGAGCCAGAACGCGCTGCGCATGTCGTGGACGCGCGGCGAGGTGGACAACCGCCTGCACGCGATCATGAAAAACATCCATCACGCCTGCCTCGAATACGGCACGGAAAAGGGCGGCTTCGTCAACTACGTGGACGGCGCCAACATCGCCGGCTTCGTCAAGGTGGCCGACGCGATGCTCGCGCAGGGCGTGGTGTGAGGTTTGCGCGGCGAATGCCGCGAGCCCCGGATCGCACGGATTTTCTAGTCCGTTTGGGTAAAATATAGCCGGGGCGCCCCCGCTCCGGGCCGTCCTTGTTATCCGTGAGCATCTGCGCTGCTCCGTGGTCAAACGGATTGGAATTTTGCCGGTGGGCTTGGTTAACCTTGCGCCCATGACCCCGACATCCCGCACCGCGCTCGTCATCAACCGCACGGGGCGCGCTTGGCAAGCGCAGCAGGTGCAGGAGCCGTGCATCCTGCCGAATCCGAAACAGCCCGGGAAGCTCGTGATGTTTTATTCCGGCGTGCCGGAGACGAATCGCATGGTGGCGATGATCGGCAAGGCGTGGGCCGATGCGGCGGATCCGTTCACGTGGCACGAGGCGGAAGAGAATCCCGTGTTTGCGCCCGGCGAAGGCTGGGACCGCGGTTCGATTCGCCTGGACTGCGTGCTCTATATCGAGGAAGCGGATGCGTATTACATTTATTATTCCGGCACGGTGGACGCGATTCAGGATCGCATCGGCCTCGCGATTTGCCCGGCGGGTGCGGATGGTTATGCCGCCATCACGCCGGAAAACATCAAGCGTCACGGCCCGGCGCCGATTCTCGCGCCCGAGCCGGCCGAACCGTTTTGCGAAGAGATGGCCTCGCAGGCGGCGGTGTGGCGCGAATGGAACGCGAGCGCGGCGCGGTGGGATTGGTTTTTGTATTACTCGTATCGTGGCAAGGACGGCACGCTGCCGGGCATCCGCCTGGCGACTTCGACCGACGGCAAGACGTGGACGCGCCAGTTCAACGCGGCCGATCCGCGCGGCCTGGGGCAGATTTTCGTGTCCGAGCCCGAGGCGTATTATGAGTGGCACCAGATTTTCAAAGTCGGTTCGACCTACGTGTTGAGCATGGAGGTCGGCCCCAACCGCGGCGAACGCTGGCGGCCGGTGCTCGCGGTGAGCGAACATCCCGACCGCGGCTGGCGGCAACTGCCCTTGGACACATTTCTCCAAACCGAGTGGAAAGACTTTTATCGCGACGATCATTTTTTCCATGTGGCGACGCCGGCGTTTTATTCGATCAACGGCCGCTGGTTGCTCTTCATGCAGGCCTGTGCGAAACCGCCCTCGGCCAACTACATCGACGGCCGTTGGGACATGCGCGTGGTGACGTGCGACCGGTTCGTGCAACCGCCCGGCGTGAAGTATCCGCTGCCCGCGCCGGGTTTATAGAGTGGGTTGTCGGGGGCGGTTATCCTTAACCGCCCGCGGATTGCCTCGACGTATTCAGGGCGGTTGGGGACAACCGCCCCTGCTATGATGCCAGTCCTTCCCACCGTCTGAATTTCGCTAGCTTGTGTGTTGGGGCGGAAAAGGATTGAGAAGACGACGTGCGATCCCCAACCCCCGCGACTGATACCAATGTAACGTCCTCCGGCTCCGGCAAACGCTGGCGCATCGGCACACTGACCTACACGAGCGGCGGGCTCGCGGTGTTGTTCGGCTGGTTGTTGGGGGCGATTTCGCTTGGATGCTCAAAGAGCGCTCGGCGGTCCCAGTCACGCAGATCATGCTGCGCAACTTTGGCGCGTCGGACTTTCTCACCGGGCTGTTTCTGCTGTCACTACCGGCGGCCATCGGGCTGGTGCTAGGGCCGATCGTGAGCTACCGCAGCGACCGGCATCGCGGCAAGTGGGGCCGGCGCATCCCGTATCTTTTGGCGACCACGCCGGTGGCGGCGGGAGCGATGATCGCGCTCGCGTTTAGCCCCATGCTCGGCGCGTGGGTGCATGGTCGCATGGGCTGGGCGCCCGAGTCGCTCAACCTGACCATCATCGTGGCGATGGGGCTGGCTTGGACGGTGTTCGAATTCGCCACGGTCATCGCCAACGCGGTGTTTGGCGGCCTGCTCAACGACGTGGTGCCGCACGAGGTGCTGGGCCGGTTCTTCGGGCTGTTCCGGGTGGTGAGCCTGCTCACGGGCATGTTGTTCAACTGGTTTTTGATCGGGCACGCGAAGGAGCACTACCTGCCGATCTTCGTCGGCATCGGCACCATCTACGGCGTGGGTTTCATGCTGATGTGTCTGAAGGTGAAAGAGGGTGATTATCCGCCACCGGCCGAGATGGACGCGGGCAAACCACCGGGGTTTGTGGCGGCGGTGCGCATCTACGCGCGCGAATGTTTCACCCAGCCCTACTATCTGCTCGTGTTCGCGGCGATGGGGCTGGCCAATCTGGCGTTCACGCC